>CAZTWM010000158.1:0-2918 GCA_964617935.1 uncultured Thermoplasmatales archaeon
TTTATCATCATATTTTCCATTATGCTTATGGAAAAGAAATGTCCTGCATGTGATGGAAAGATGAAAAAGGTGGCATCAGGTAATGAAATTCCCGATATTCCTTTCATAAAAATACCTGTCTGGATTAAGGAAGCAGATGCCTATGAATGTGAAGAATGTGGTTATATTGGGTTATGGAGAGAAAAAAAGGAGGAAAAATAGCATTACCTTTTTAATATATTGTTGTTTATAACCCAATGAAAAAGACACCTTGCGAGTATATAGTATGGAATGTTCTTCCATGCATACGAAAGCATCTTGCAGAAATTCTTTTTGAAGAGGGCCTGAGCCAGAAGGAGGTGGCGGAAAAACTCGGTGTAAGCAATGCCGCTGTGTCCCAGTATCTATCTAACAAAAGAGGTGCTGGAAAAAAATTTGATGAAAAAATCATGAAGGAAATTGAAAAATCCGCACACGCCATTCTCAAGGGAGGGGATGTGATAGAGGAAATATGTAAAATATGCACATTTATAAAGAAGGAGAAAAAGATGTGGAGGGATATTATCTGTTAGTTTTATGCCTTCATTATCCCTGCTAAGAATATTCCAAGAGCGACAAGAGCACCCACTATTCCTCCCACAAGGGCTGCCACTCCATTTTTCACGGTCTCCCAGTTCCACATTGCTTCGCCCCAGATTGGCGTATCAGCGCTGTAGTTGTAGAATATCAATGCTATTATTATTCCTATCAGGAAAAGAATGCTGCCCACTGCCCTGCTTTTGCCCGAACCAAAGTATACTGTAAAACCTCCTGCAATTATGGTCCCTATAGCCAGTACCAACAAAAGCATGCTCACAAACAAACCAGTTATTTCAGCTAACATTTTTCACCTCCTCAAAATTTTGTGCCAGTCAAGGTTTTTGTATCAGCCACTCCATCAATGGAGCGAATCTTTTCCACAACTATTTTCCCCAAATCTTCTAAATCTTTGGCATCCACCTTTGCAATGAGGTCATATTCTCCAAAGAGAGGATGGAGTTCTACAATTTCCTTTATCTTAAGGAGTTCATTATATACTTGGTGCTCCTTGGCTGGTGCAGTGGATATCAAAACAAACCCTACTGGCATGATATGAGTATTTTATTGGGGCTTATTAAACTTTCTATTTTTTGTGGGGTTGTGGATGCCAAGGTAAAAATGAAATAAGTGATGCCATTTATTTTTATGCCCATGAAGGTGAGAATAGCAGCAAGGCAGATTGAAAAAAAATTGATGGATGTGGCAAAGGAAATAAAGAGCAATCCAGAGAAGATTATACCAGAGTGCAGAGGAAACTGTAGAAACTGCTACTTTGAAAGATTGAGAAAGGAGATAAAAAATCTCAAGGATGAAAAAAATCTTGAAAGGATGGCAAAGAAAAAGGGATTTCTGGCGGCTGTGGCTGCCACCATATTACTTGCCGATGAAGAACGGATACCCTACGTGGCACATTTAAATATTGCAGGGGAAAGCGTCTATTATGCCCGTAGAGGGAAGGCGAAGGATGAAATGCTTGTGGGGATACAGAACTGGGATAAACCGCATCTCAGAATGCTTGCGTATATGGAAATTGCAAAAAAGAAAAGGCTTAATCTGTTTTCTCTTCCTGATAAAATTACATGCAGTAATGATGTTCCCGAAGAATTTCTGGATTTCATGCAAAAGAAATTTTCCTGTGATAAAGAGGAGTATATAGAAATAATATGGAGAGGGAGGAGAATAAAGGCATGTGGAAATGGAAATACACTCATGGAAATGAAACACTATTTTTACTACCCGGATTTTGAAAAAGAAATTGAGATAAAGGTAAGGATTAAGGATTTTGAATGCATGGTTTCCTGCAACGAGTGCATTATAGAGGATGCAAAAAATGAAGGCACAGATGTTACCTATTATATCAGTGGAGAAATGGGGGATAAAAAATTTTTGAAGCATTATAAAAATAAAATAAGATGGAATATTGAAAGGAAGAGAGTTTTCATAGCAGGAAAGAAATGTTATGGTAATGATGTTAATGCTTTCCTAAATGCCCTTTCTCCAAAAGAATGGGAAAGAGAAGCAATAAAGGAGATATTAAAATATGAACAGAAGGCAATTATACTGGAACAGCCTTCATCTACAAAACTCCTCCAGAAATATGAGGTGGATGTGGAAAAGTTAAAGGAAGAATATTATGATAAAAGGAAGAAGGAAATGCTGGATAGATTGCCAGAAATAGGAAAAGGAGAAATGGCATCATTTATCGACAATCTGGCAAGAATATATAAGGTGGAGGGAAAGGAAGGTGTCATAAAGGCTATAAAAACAAAGGAGATGGATGTTAAAAAGAAGGCAATAGTATATGCATTCCTTCTTGCCATGGAAGTGAGAGGAGAGGAATGGAAGTATAGCAAAATGGAGCAGGAATTTGGAAGGCATCTCTCCCCATATATCAAAAAATTGATGGAGGCGGAGGGAGAGGAGTATAAAAGAATTGGACAAAAACTTCTTAGGGAGGTGGGATGATGGAGAAATCATGTGGGGCTGTTATATTCAAGGATGGGAAGTATTTGCTGCTGAAATATGGATGGGGGCACTGGGGATTTGTGAAAGGGCACATTGAGGAAGGGGAAAATATTGAAGAAACCCTGTTCAGAGAGGCGGAAGAGGAAGCAGGAATAAAAAGGGATGATTTGATTTTGATAGATGGATTTCGTGAAAAAATAAGTTATTTTTACACTAAGGATGGCAGGAGAATTTATAAAGAAGTGATATACCTGCTTGCAGAGAGCAAAACATTTGATGTTAGGCTATCATATGAACATACTGCATATGAATGGCTTGATTATGAAAATGCATTGAAAAAGATAACCTATGAAAATGACAGAAGTGTTCTGAGGAAGGCACATGAATTTTTGAAG
>CAZTWM010000159.1:0-2838 GCA_964617935.1 uncultured Thermoplasmatales archaeon
GAGTCCTACTACCATCATGATAATTCTTCCATTTCTCTTTTTCATGCTTTTCATTTGGAATGAAAAATAGATTTGTTTTTGCCTTTTCCCTTCCAAATTCATAATGCATATGATAAAAGGAATTCACACCATCGCCAAAATTGGCTATTCTTTTTATTCTCTGGCTCTTCTCTATCGGAGCAAGATATTTTAAACCATGTTTTTCAACCACTTTCAAAATTTTACTATCCTTAGAAAATCCTCTGTCAAATAGAACTATTCCTATCCTAAACCATTTCTTAGCCACTTTCAACAATTCATCCACCAGCTTATCTTTTCTGGAGAGTGGGGTTACTGGCAAGGCAAATAAACATATCTTATATCCATCGATCAAAGCATTGATTGTGATATATTTGAAGCATAGTTTTGTTCCATCAAAGTTTTTTGTTCCATTAACATATGGATTATCTTTGCCATACCAAGGTATTTCATGTTCATCAATGAAAGCAATAATTCTTTTGATTCTTCTTTTCCTTAATCTTGTTATTATTTCTTTTTGAATGAAGAAAAATTCTCTTAAAATCTCTTCTTTATCCTTCATGTTTATTCTCCTATAGAGGGTGTCAGCATCTGGTGATTTTTCCATTATTTCTTTACATCTTTTGCACCCATTTTCAGGATATCTATTCTTGATTGAAAGAAAGAAGAGAGTTTGAAGTATCTCATTATCATTATATGTTGAATTGGCCTTTTCATGGAAATCGATTTTTCCTTCTATAAAACCAAAGGAAAATCTATTTATTTTCCTGAAGAATTTATTATTTGCCTTGGGCTCTGGCATATTCCATCCCCTCCTTTTGATGGAATACCTGCCCAAGGCTTTTAATTTTTTTTAAATTTTTACTTTCGGAGATACTGATGTTAGTGAATAATAAAGGGCATAACGGTATTTACCCATATTTACCTTATTAATTTTTGTCAATGTCCTATTTTAAGGAGAAAAGTATTACTCCTTTGCATTAATGTATGAGAAATTTTTAAATAGTGGCATATAATTGGCTGAAGCGACAATAATGTCATACTGGCAATCTCAGGAGTTGAAACCACCTCATGGTAAGGTTTACATTATAAAGGACAGATGTAAGGGATGTGGTTTTTGTATAGAATTCTGTCCTCAGGGAGTTTTGCAGGAATCTGAAGAATTTAATGTTAAGGGATATCATCCTCCAAAACTGGTTGAGGATGAAACAAAAAAATGTTTGGGATGTGGTTATTGTTCCTTAGTTTGTCCTGAGTTTGCAATTTATATTGAAAAGGAGGATGGTTAGCATGAAAATAGGAGTTTATGTATGCCACTGTGGAGGAAATATATCTGATGTGGTGGATGTGGAAAAGGTTGCCGAATTTGCCTCCAAGCAACCCGATGTTACTGTTGTGAGAAGCATATCCCACATGTGCTCAGAAAGCGGACAGAAGGCAATAATAGATGATGTGAATGAATACAACCTTGACAGAGTTGTGGTTGCCGCCTGCTCCCCTCAGTTTCAGGGAGAAACTTTCAAAAAAGCAGTATCTAAGGCAGGGCTAAATCCGCACATGGTGGTGATGGCGAATATAAGGGAGCAGAGTGCATGGCCCCATTATGAAGAGCCGGAGAAAGCGACGGAGAAGGCGAAGATTCTTACAGCAATGGCTATAGAAAAGATAAGGAGAGCAAAGCCGGTGGAGAGGGAAACGCTGAAGATGGGAAAAAATGTTCTTGTTATAGGAGGAGGAATAGCAGGAATTCAGGCATCCCTCGACTTAGCAAATGCTGGTTTTAATGTCTATTTAGTGGAAAAGAAGCCGAGTATAGGGGGGCATATGGCTCAATTATCAAGAACTTTTCCCACCGAAGATTGTGCATCCTGCATACTTTCCCCAAAAATGGCTGATGTGGCTGAAAATCCCAATATTCATTTAATGACATATTCCGAAATTCTGGAAGTAAGTGGCAGCGTTGGAAACTTCAGGGTTAGAATTCTTAAGAAACCCAAATATGTGGATGAGGACAAATGCACCGCATGCAATAAATGCACGGAAGTATGTCCCGTTTCTGTTCCAGATGAGTTTAATCTGGGCATGACCATGAGAAAGGCAATCTATTTGCCGTCTTCCGTCGCAGTTCCTCACTCGCACGTCATAGATGAAGATGCCTGCCTTGGCCTCCGCCCCCTTGCCTGCGGATTGTGCAGTGAGGTATGCGAGGCGAATGCAATAAATTATGATGAAATGCCCCAGTATGTGAATTTAAAGGTGGATACAATAATAGTTGCCACGGGATTTGATATATTCAATGCCCGGCTGAAACCTCAATATGGATATCATAAATACAGGAATGTGATAACAGCCCTTGAGATGGAGAGGATAATAGTGGAAATGGCTGAGGGACATTTAATAAGAGATGTGGGCAAGGATGTTGCTTTCATACAATGCGTTGGCTCAAGAGATGCTCAGGTTGGCAATCTATATTGCTCGAGAATATGCTGCATGTATGCCACAAAACTTGCTTCATTGCTCAAGAGGGCTGATCCATCCAGGGAAGTATATGTTTTCTATACTGACTTGAGAGCATATGGAAAAGGCTTTGAAGAGTATTACAGAACTGCACAGGAACTGGGTGTGAAATTCATAAGAGGAAGACCCGGTGAGTTAATGGAAGACCCAGAGAGCCATAAGGTGGTGGTTAGGGTGGAAGACACGCTAACAAGGAAAATAATTGAAAAGGAATTCGACTTGGTTGTGCTATCAGTTGGACTTGTTCCAAGTGAGGGAACAAAGGAGATTGCCGAAATACTCAAACTTCCTCGCAGTTCGGAT
>CAZTWM010000160.1:0-2815 GCA_964617935.1 uncultured Thermoplasmatales archaeon
GGGCATGGGAGATACAATTTCATTCATTTCCACAAGTTATGATGCCGAAGGGAATATAGTTAATTATACCTGGCAGTTTGGAGATGGGAGCATTGGCTATGGAAGTGTGGCAAATCATGCATATATAGCATGGGGAAATTATTCAGTAAATTTAACTGTTATTGATGCATATGGAGAGATAGATACAATAAGCAAGAATATAAAGATAGGAGGAGCGTTCTTCGTTAGTCCATCATTTACTCATTCTCAATGGCAGTATGATCATTTTAACAGGATTCAGGATGCAATAGATAATGCAAGCAACAATGCAACAATAAAAATTTATCCTGGATTATATATGGAGAATGTTGTGATAAACAAACCAATAAAGCTGATTGGTGATCCTATTATAGATGCAAATGGAAGTATTGGAATAAGGGTTGAGGCAAATGATACACTCATTGAAAATATGACAATATATAATTTTTCAACAGGCATTTATGTTCATAATGCATCATTTAAAATTCATAATGTCACTATTTACAACTGCACGATATACAACTACAGCACAGGAATCGGAATTAAATTTGGTGGCGTGAACGAAAGCTACATAAATAATACGCAGGTGAACTCTACAGAGTATGGCATACTTTTCAACGATTCTTCAAATATAACAGTATATAACAACAATATCTCACACAATGGCATCCACGGAATATACCTATATTCTTCATCTAACAATGGTTTATATAACAACAATGTCTCATACAATGGAGGAGCTGGAGTATATATAAGTAACTCAAGTAATGATAATGTTCTGGAAAAGAATGTTGCTTCTTTCAATGGCTGGTCTGGAATTGAATTGAAAAATGATTCAAACAATAATGAGATGAGAAATAACAATATAAGCAATAATGAGCATGCTGGAATTTATCTTGAGTATGCAAATGAAAACAACACTATTTTCAATAATATTATCTCTTTCAATAACTGGTCTGGAATTGAATTGTATCATGACTCAAATAATAACAGTATTGTTAATAACAACCTGGTTTCAAATAAACATACTGGAATATGGATTTATGACTCATGCAACAACACTATATTGAATAATACTGCTGAGAATAACACCTGGTCTGGAATTGATTTAAAAGATAATGCAAACAACAACATTCTGAAAAACAATACTGCAAATTCAAATAAATATGCGGGGGTATGCATTATTTCATCGTTCAATAACAGTGTTATTACTACTACGGCAAAGAATAATGTAAGATATGCATTTTATTCCAATGCTTCCAGCAAAAATAATAGTATAGAGAATATGACTGTAGCAAGTTATCCAACACGCATTTCCTTCAAATATGGAAATGGAATAGCATTGAAAGGCGTTGATGAAGAAATTCCATGGAATGGTGGACTTGCCCCCATATTTAAATTTGTCAATATAACAAATGTTACATCAATCTCATGGATAAACATAACATTTTGGTATAGTGATGAAGATATTAGCCAGATAGATGAAAATTCATTAGCATTATATGAATGGAATGGGAGCAAATGGAATGAAGTTTCATCAATTCTAAATGAAATGCAAAATTATGTAAATGCAAATATTACATCCTTCAGCATATATGGAATATTTGGGGAATTACATTTCACCCTTAAACTTCATGAGGGATGGAATCTTATCACAATACCAGTAAAAACAAACTGGACTGCACATACCTTGGGACAGAACATAACAGGATGCAGATTTGTTGTTAGATGGAATCCGGCAACGCAAACATATGACAAATCACACTGGGTAAATGAATCATATGCATGGCAATACTTTGATTTTGCCATAGAACCGGGAGTGGGATACTGGATTTACATTGATCCTGGAACAGGAACATCTGAACTCAGAATAGTTGGTTGTTTACTTGAAGAAATAAATGTTACAGTATACAATGGATACAATTTACTTGGATGGGATAATCTAAATGACACTGACATGGAGAATGTAAGTTATGAAGGAGAGGGAATACCCGGAGTTCTCAACTTCAGCCAGACAGGAGAACCTGACATGGTGCTGGTATGGAATGCCACATCATCCCAATGGGCATATCATCTCATAGGTTTGATGCCGCCATCTACAGACCCACAATCCTTCAAACTGGAGATAGGAGAGGCATTCTTCATAAGCATAAGTGGATTGCCAGAAGGGGCAGAAGCATACTGGAAAGGAGGAAGATGATCTTCTTCTTGAATTCCTGATATAACATCAATACCGCAACCCTTCCTTCCAGTTTTTATTTAATGCCGTCTCTATCCATATCCTTTGTTGTCTCCCTCTTTAAAATATATGGTATAGTCCACCCCTCCTACCACTATCTTTTCATCTCCCATTTTACTATCCATTATTTTCCCATTTCAGTTTTGTTATATTCTCCGATGAAACAGCAAAGCGAAAACATCCATACTCTATGAATTTGTCCCCAGAATCAAAACTTTTACATTACGGCGTAATATAAAGTTGACTCTTCTGGGCATAGAAAGTGGTGGTATAACAAAATGGGACTTAATGGAGTGGGAAGAATAGAGGAAGATGTCTCTTCTTTAGCTTTGTGGGTATTGTGATAAATTTTTATATACCCTCTCAAAGCTCCTCAATTTCTTTTTCATTAACGGTTATTCCATTGTAACACTCCCAAATCCATTCGACTGAACTGTTGTGTTGCATAACCGTTTCCTCTCTTACCCAAATTTTACTATGATTATGCAAATTCCTATTTTTTCCAACCTGAATTTGCCAGTTAGCCGCCTAAGAAAAGGAGATATTGGCAAAGCCAAT
>CAZTWM010000161.1:0-2803 GCA_964617935.1 uncultured Thermoplasmatales archaeon
TCCCGTTGTTATGGCTACATGCTGGCATTTATCCCTGGCAAGGGAAAAGCATGAAAGAGTTTCTTCCGTGTTGCCACTATAACTCACCACAATGAATAGCGTGTTTTTATCCATAAATGAGGGAGGAGTATAATCCCGCACCACATGAAACGGAATGGTGGAGAAATGGGATAATATGTCGGCAGATATGGCGGAGCCGCCCATGCCCGCCACCACCACTCTCTTTACCTTACTGAAGTCTATATCAAAGTTTAATTCTATAGCCAGTGCCTCCTCCACCTGCTCTGGAAATTTCCTGACAACTTCAAGCATTGGAATAAAGATGGATTTCATATTTATTTATTCCTGTTTTTCATATTGCTACAGCCATCTCATCATAGCCGAAGGCATCAAAGGCAAACTTCCATTCATCATATATCCTTTCCCTCATCCCATCATCCATGGTGTATTTGTCGGGAGTATAATTTTTATATTTCTCTGCAAATTTTCTGAAGTATGGCTCCGCCTCACTGAAATTACCTATGTCCAGTTCTTCATATATCACCTCAAGATTTTTTAGAGGATTGGTATAAAAGGTTTCATAACTTATCTCTATCAAATTTTCCTCAGGAATCATATTCCTCTCCCTGAGATATTTCCTGTAAACCTCCTTATAAAAGGTTATGATATGTTCATTCAGTTCCTCCACCTCTATATGCTGGAAGGAGAATATGGGCAATATCTTTTTATAAAGTTTCCATGTGGAGAGATAAACGCGGTATGGGTTGCGATAAATGTGAAGGAATTTTGCATCTGGAAATATTTCCAGCAATTCCTTGATTCTTCCTGTATTCACAGGGCTTTTTAAAAGAACCATTTTTCCATCATGTTTGTAGGCAATCTTTTTGAGCAACCTGATATAAGCATTTCTCCACCTTCTTTTCTCCTTCTCATTTATGCCCTCAAAGAGAACATACTTTCTGAAATAGTAATCCCATTTTTTCGGGAAATACCATGCATGGTAGAAGGATTGCTGGCACATGTTGGCGATGGCATATTCCTCCTCGTAAGGCAAGCCAGCATGCATTTCCAGGTCATCCATGGGTCTTTTATCCGGCAATCTCTTCTTCACCATCTCTCCAAACAATTTTTCCCATCCGAGAAAAACCTCGGGAGCCATGGTTTCAAGAGTTGAGACGTAAGCCAGATTCCTGTCCTGCCCCATTAAATAATGCAAAAAGGTTGTGCCACTGCGAAAATGCCCTACGATGAAAAGCACTGGAGGCAACTTAACATCATCCAGTTTTTTGTTGAACTTCATTGCTTCATACCATCTGAAAGGGGAAAGCAAAGAAGTCATCATAGCCACATATATTGCCCTTGGTATAAGAGAAGGAGATACATGAAAATGATTATGCAGAAGAAGTTTCATGAAGTTGGAAAAACTCGAGCCACTCAATGGTTGCTGGACAAAATTCATGTAGTCCTTCCCTGCATATTTAAACTTCATGCAGGTATAATGCATTCTTGCTTTAAAATTTTTATATCCAAGCATGTTTACTCTCATGAAATTCTGGGACGAGAAAATGGAGACCATGCCTCTGGCTGACTTAAAGGAATTGCAATTGAAAAGGTTGAAGAAAGTTGTCAAGATGGCTTATGAAAAAAATGAGGCATGTCATAAAAAATTCAGGGAGGCGGGGATAAAGCCGGGAGATATAAAAACTCTGGATGATATATCCAAGATTCCTTTCCTGACCAAAGATGAATTGCGAAATTACTATCCCTTTGGAATGTTATGTGTGGAAATGGATGATGTGGTGGAGATTCATGCCTCTTCAGGCACCACGGGAAAGCCAGTGGTGGGGGCATACACAAAAAATGATTTGGAGGTATGGGGCGAGGTAATGGCTCGTTCCCTGTGGGCTAATGGCTTGAGGAAGAGCGATGTGCTTCAAAATGCCTACGGGTATGGTCTGTTTACAGGAGCCCATGGCTTTGAAAAGGGAGCGCAGAAGATAGGGGCTACTGTTGTTCCCACCAGCTCTGGAAATACAAAAAGGCAGATAAACATAATGAAGGACTTCGGCACCACTGCTTTGGCAGCCACACCATCCTATTCCCTCTACATTGCGGAGGTGGCAGAGCAGATGGGGTATGATTTGAAGAGAAACTTCAAACTTCGTCTTGGTTTATTCGGGGCAGAGGCTTGGAGTGATGAAATGCGAAGAAAAATAGAGGAGAGGTGGGGTATAGTTGCTCATGAGCATTATGGTTTGACGGAGATAATAGGACCTGGTGTTGTAACAGAATGTGAGGAAAAGCACCTTCATATCAATGCCGACCACTTCTTAGCGGAGATAATAGACCCCAAAACAGGAGAGAGACTTGAGCCAGGTGAGGAGGGCGAGCTGGTTTTCACCACGCTTACCAAAGAAGCGTTTCCTGCCATAAGGTTCAGGACAAGGGATATAGCAGGATATATGGAAGAGCCGTGTGAGTGTGGAAGAACACTGCCAATACAGACACGCATAAAGGGAAGGAGTGATGACATGATGAAGGTAAAGGGTGTCATTGTCTTTCCATCTCAAATAGAGGAGGCAATGATGAAGGTAAAGGGAGTGAGCGAGAATTATCAAATAGTGAAAAAGAAGAAGGGAGATATGACGACTCTAATGGTTAGGGTAGAGCCAACAGAGGAGAGATACAGGGAAGGGAATCTGGATGAGATGGCAAAGCAGATAGAGGATGAGATATATGCCATATTGAATCTCCACATCCCTGTGGAGATTGTGAAACCCGGTGTCTTGCCCAGAAGCGAGGG
>CAZTWM010000162.1:0-2767 GCA_964617935.1 uncultured Thermoplasmatales archaeon
TATGCATAGGGGCAGATGGTCCTCTTTCTGTAATAAAAAATTATTTTGGCAATAGATATGAATATATGCTTGGATGCCAGTATGAAATTGAATTTGATACAAAGGAAATGAATTACCTTGAATTTTATTTTGACAAAGATTATTCCTCCTATTATTTATGGATTTTTCCCAAGGAGAAAAGCATAAATGCAGGATGTATAGGGAAATTTGAAAATCTTGACGCTTTTTTAAAGGAGAAAAAAATCGGGGGAAAGATTATTGGGAAGAAGGCGGGACTCATTCCATGTAATTTTGCAGACAAAATTGCTGATGAAAGAGTTGCATTAATTGGAGATGCTGCCGCCATAACAAATCCCTTTACTCTTGGAGGTATCTCATCAATAATACATGCTGCAGAAATTCTTGCAGAAAATATCGACAATCTTGTTTTATATAATGAAAAATTGAAGAGGCATCCAGTGCTCAGTCCTTTACTGATAAAGGGGAAGAAAAGTGTTGAGGGAATGTACAATGAAGATTTTGCCCGCATATTTGAAAAAATAAATGGTAAGGAAATTAATGAAATAAAAATCATGGATTTTGTCCCTCTGTTGCTAAATCCATCTCTATTAATAAAAGCATATAATATCTCAAGGGCATTTCTTCATTCAATGGAATTGGGGTGGTGATGTTTTTCTTCCACGCAAAGTTTAATATTACTCTCCATATGATTATTGTGGACAAAAGAATAGTAAGGGCTACAGGCTACTCAAGCAAAAGAAACGTTGATTTTAATCCCGCCATTGAGGATGTTGTGAGGGCACTGAAAAGTGATGGAGTTGATAAGAGCAAAAAATGAAAGCAGGAGTGCTGGATTACATTGCCTTCATTTTTATCATCATCGGTCTTATTTCAGTTGCCATTGGTATTTCATCTCTCGGAATATTCATTCCTGTCGGACTATTCCTAGAAATTGCGGCGATAAGCATTAAAAAATGATGTCATCGATAAAGTTTATTTATTCATTCTGTTGTTTATATAATGGGAAAAATCTGGATACCCTATAAAATATGGGATGAAACCCAGTGGTTTCTGAATTTCAAGCAAATAAGGAAAAGGGAAGGCTAATTCCCTTCCTTTTCCCACATCTCCATCTTCTTTTTCCTCTCCATCTCCCTCAATTCCACTCTCCTTATCTTCCCGCTGATTGTCTTTGGAAGTTCCTTAACAAATTCTATTTCTCTCGGATATTTATAGGGGGCTGTCTGCTCTTTAACAAAATTCTGCAGTTCCTTCACCAGTTCGCTGCTTCCTTCATATCCCTCCGCCAAAACCACGAAAGCCTTCACTATATTCCCCCTTATCTTGTCAGGAGACGCCACCACAGCCGCCTCCACCACAGCAGGATGTTTCACCAGAGCATCTTCCACTTCAAATGGACCTATTCTATAGCCCGATGATTTAATTACATCATCCGCCCTTCCTTCAAACCATAAATAGCCATTTTCGTCCATTCTTGCAAGGTCACCTGTGAGATAGAAACCATTGACAGCAATTTCCTGCAAAGTTTTCCCGTTCCAGTATCCCACCATTAAGCCCGGATGTGTTATCGGCACTGCTATCTGTCCCACCTGTCCGAGAGGCACTTCCCTGCCCTCCTCATCCACCAGTTTTATCTCCGCACCAGGCATGGGCTTGCCCATGGAACCTGGCTTTACTTCTATTCCATCGTAGTTGCATACCAAGCCAGTTGTCTCCGTCTGTCCATAGCCGTCATATATGAGGATGCCATATGCCTTGTAAAATCTGTCAATGACTTCCCTGTTAAGAGCCTCGCCCGCACTCAGAAACTTTTTCATGTCACTCAAATCATAACTTTCCAAATCTTCCTGAGCCCACATTCTGTATTCTGTGGGTGTGGAGCATAGCCTATTTACCCTATATTTTTCCATTAACTCCAGAAATTTGGGAGGATTGAATCTTCCATTATAAATTAACTGACTTGCTCCTGTGGCGAGGGCAACTCCTATGGGGCTCCAGAACCATTTTGCCCATCCTGGAGATGTTGTAGCCCATAATAATTCATCAGGATGGGCATTCCACCAGTAAACAGCATTGGTCTTTGACATGCAATAAATCCATTTATGGTCATGCATTACTCCCTTTGGTTCTCCTGTTGTTCCTGATGTATAATTTATGGTCATTATATCAGTTGATTTTATCTTCTCCTTCTCTAAATTTCTTGACTGTTTTGGCACCTCCTTTTCATAACTCACCCATCCATCCTTCTCCCCTCCAACCACTATGAAATTCTCCACCTTTATTTTATCCCTCACTTCATCCACATGGGCAGTAGAATCCAGAGAAGCAATTATTGCCTTAGCCTCACAATTATTTGCCCTGTATTCTATATCCTTTGCCCTCAGCATATCGGGGCATGGAACCACTATAGCCCCTATCTTAAAGCTCCCCAGTTGTGCTGCAAAAACTTCTGGAAGGCGGGGCATTATTACCAGAATTCTATCCCCTTTTTTCATTCCCATACTTCTTAAAAGATTTCCAAATCTGTTGGACTCGTCTCTCAACTCCCAGTATGTAATCTTTTTCCTATTTCCATCTGCATCCTCCCAGTAAATGGCAACCTTGCTTCTATCTTTGGCATGTTCATCAACAACATCAGCTATGGAATAATATTCCGGCACATCCCATTTGAAATTTTTCTTCCATTCCTCATATTTATCTGTCATGTTGAGTGAATGAAATTTGAATTATTAATAATTTCGATGAA
>CAZTWM010000163.1:0-2748 GCA_964617935.1 uncultured Thermoplasmatales archaeon
TAAAGAATGGGAAATTGGTTTAAGAAATGTTACCGATCTGTGTTTACTTTACACCATATGTAGGGTATTATATTCATCTTTCCATCGCGCAGTAGATTTGTTTTGAAAGAAAATGGAGAAAATGTTTAATATTCAAAAAAATTAAATTTTTGATAAGTGTGAAAAGGAAAAAGGTAAGATTGATAAAAAATATAGTTACAATCCTTATTTTTATAGCCCTATTTCTCCCCTATGGATTTACATCTCCAGAGATGCATAAAGAATGGGATAAAACATATGGCGACAGCGATGATGAGGGAGCATTTTCAGTTATTCAAACTTCTGATGGAGGATATGCCCTTGCTGGGTTTAAGTGGTCTCAATATTCAGGTAATCGCGATTTTTGGTTGGTAAAAACAGATTCATATGGCAATGAGGAGTGGGACAAAACATATGGAATTGAGACATATATTGGTACTGGTGGAGAAGTGGCTCAATCAGTTATTCAAACCTCTGATGGAGGATATGCCCTTGCTGGCTGGGGGTTGAACCTATTGAAAACTGATTCTTCAGGGAATATGTTATGGAGTAAAAGATATAGTGATGTTAATCTTATAGCTGTGCAATCGTTCCTTCAAACCTCTGATGGAGGATATGCCCTTGCCGGGTTTATAATTCGTTATAATCCTCCCGATGTAGACTTATGGTTAGCGAAAACCAATCCATTTGGCGATATAGAATGGGATAAAACATATGGGGGAAGCGGCGAAGATATAGGGTCTCATCTAATTCAAACTTCCGATGGAGGATATGCCATTATAGGATACACAAATTCTTATGGTAACGGCAATCATGATATATGGTTTATAAAAACAGATTCATCCGGGAATATGGAATGGGATAAAACATATGGGGGAAGTGATAATGAAGGAGCAACATGGATCATTCAAACCTCTGATGGAGGATATGCCATTGCTGGATATAAGAATGATAGCTCCGGCAATCATGATATATGGTTTATAAAAACAGATTCATCCGGGAATATGGAATGGGATAAAACATATGGGGGAGAATACGATGACATAGGATATTCTCTAATTCAAACTTCTGATGGAGGATATGCCATTGCCGGTTCTACAAGTTCTTATGGCTCCGGGATGTATGATATATTGTTTATAAAAACAGATTCATCCGGGAATATGGAATGGAATGAAACATATGGGGGAAGTGATTGGGATCAGGCATCTTCGGTCATTCAAACTTCTGATGGAGGATATGCCATTGCTGGATATACGCGCTCCTATGGTGGGGGTGGGGAAGATATGTGGTTGATTAAACTTACACCACTGATACCCCTCTTTGAATATTCTCCTAAATCTCCAACCATAAACGATCCGATTTACTTCAGTGACAAATCACATGGAGGTGCTCCCCCTTACATCTATCATTGGAATTTTGGAGATGGAAGCAATTCCACATCAAAAAATCCCATACATGCATACAACAAAACAGGAACATTCAATGTTACTCTCATGGTAACAGATGAAGACGGAATGAGCAATTCAACAACAAAACAAATAATCGTTACCAACAATCCTCCTGTTCCAGATTTTTCTTATTCCTCCAATCCAACAACAGTCTTTCCTGTGGAATTTACAGATAAATCCACAGATGATGGAACAATTGTTTCATGGCAATGGAACTTTGGAGATGGAACAACAAGTAATGAAAAAAATCCATCCCATCGATATAATGAAATAGGAAAATATACTGTTACTCTTACTGTTACAGACGAAGATGGAAATACAAATCAAATTTCAAAGGAAGTAAACATAAAAAATCATCCTCCTGTTCCTGCCTTTACCTACCCCAATATTTTAAGAACGAATGAAACAATTCATTTTACAGATGGTTCCTACGACCCTGATGGTTATATTGTTTCATGGCAATGGGATTTTGGAGATGGGAATAAAAGTAATGAAAAAAATCCTTCCCATAAATATCTATTACCTGGCACATATAGAGTGAAGCTCAGTGTAAAGGATGATTATGGGATTAGTAAAAGTATAACCAAAAATGTGAATGTAAAACAGGGAAACAGGCGACCTGTTGCAAATTTCACCTTTCAGCCATCTTTACCAAGACCGAATGAAACGATAATGTTCAATGCTTCTCTTTCATATGATATAGATGGCTCTGTTGTATTATATAATTGGGACTGGGATAATGATGGTGAATTTGAGATTAAAAACACACTCCTGAAAACTTCGACCAATAAATGGGATAGAGAAGGAAAATACAATGTTACACTTAAAGTAGAGGATAACAATGGGTCATTTTCCACCATAACAAAGCAAATTGTTATTGTAAATCGTCCATATGCAAAATTTGAGATATCTGGAGATTTGTATGTGGGAAAAGATATTAAGTTTATTGATTGCTCAACCGATGATGGGTACATAACAAATTATACTTGGGATTTTGGAGATGGTGGAAAAAGTTATGAAATAAATCCAATCCATTCTTACAAGGAAAAGGGGAATTATACGGTTGTTCTGAAAATAAAAGATGATGATGGATATGAAGATGTGTTTTCAATGAAAATTTCTATTGTTCCTCCTCCTCCCCATCATATTAATTTGTTTTTGGTGATTTCTTTTTTAACATTAATTGTTGCTTTTACAGCAGCAGGAAGTATAATTTTAATTAAAAGAAGGGAAAGGAGAAAGATGATGGAAAAGGAGAAGGAAGAGATTATAGATTTGATAA
>CAZTWM010000164.1:0-2741 GCA_964617935.1 uncultured Thermoplasmatales archaeon
TAGATGAAAAATATTTTGATTGTATGGAAATTCATGAAACTCCAAAGCCAAACTTTTTTAGTTACACCTTCATTATCAATGTGGATGAAAAAATTCCCCTTCATTGCTCTCTTGACAAACTTTTGAATGGAGGGATAGAAAAGGGTATAATAACGGAGATATACGGAGAGGGAGGGAGTGGAAAGACAAATATATGCATACAGGCGGCAAGGAGTTGTGTTGACGAGGGCAAAAAGGCGGTTTACATAGACACGGAGGGCATATCAAAAGAGCGTCTCCTTCAGGTTTTTGGAGATAAAAAGAAACTGGAAAACATTCTTTTCTTTATTCCCTTCTCCCTTAAAGAACAGGAGGAAATGGTGGAGAAGGCATGCAGGATAGATGCGGGCATCATAATTCTGGACAGCGCCAACCTCTTTTACCGCCTTGAAATGAATGAAGACGAAGGAATGGCAACCCGCTCCTTGACAAAACAACTGGTTACTTTACAGATAGAGGCAAGGAAGAAAAATATTCCCGTTATAATCACCAGCCAGGTTTATTCTGCGGGGGAGGAGATAAAACCATTTGCTGGGAGAAGCATGGATCATATAGCAAAGACAATAATAAGGGTGGAAAAGATGGAGGGAGAAAGAAGGAGGGCAATACTGGTTAAACACAGAAGCATGGAAGAAGGAAAAAGCGTTGAATTTTTGATAACATCTCGCGGAATAGAGTAATGTTTAAGAGAAATCATTAAATTTTCATCTCCATTTAGAAACATGATTCAGGAAGTTGAAATAGAGAAACCTGAGGAGATAAATTTTATTCTGGGGCAGAGCCATTTTATAAAAAGTGTTGAAGATTTGTATGAAGTAATGGCTAATGTGCCAGGGGCAAAATTTGGCATTGCATTCTGTGAATCATCCGGTCCATGCCTGATAAGGTATGATGGGAATGATGATGAGATGATACAACTGGCGATAAAAAATGCGGAGCGAATTTCTGCGGGGCATTCCTTTATAATATTCATGAAGAACTGCTTTCCAATAAATGTGCTGAATGCCATCAAAAACGTGCCAGAGGTGTGCAGAATATTCTGCGCCACCGCCAACCCGACAAAGGTGCTGGTATATGAAACGGAGATGGGTAATGATACAGGAAGGGGAATAGTGGGAGTGGTGGATGGATATAAAAGTAAGGGAATAGAAGGAGAAAAGGAAAAGGAGGAAAGGAGAGAGTTTCTAAGGAAAATAGGATATAAGAGATAATTATTTCCCTTCAAAAAACATTTCCACCATCTTCGCAAATTCTCTGAAGGGTGTCGTTCTCGCCACCACTCTTGTGGCGCCCTCTTCCCTCAATTTTTCAGCCCATTCAGTATCAAACCAAGCGGTATAGCCCCATATTATTGCATCCCTATCCATTTCCAGAATTTGCCCTGTTGTCCTCACTCCATCCATTTTTCTGTCAAAGCCTTCGCGATGCATATCTATATCTTGGAGAGAATCCTTGCCAGAGAGGTTTAAATCCATTATCACAAGAGATAGTTTTTCTCCTTTATTCAACATTTCTTCATATTTTTTAACCGCCTCCTCCCCAGAAAGACATGATATTATTTCCACGTCCTCCATCTTTTCCAGTTGAGATTTGAGAAGGATGTGCATATCCTCCTCATCATCCACTATCATTATTTTTTTACTCACGTATCTCACCCTTTGTGGTTATATTTTTAACAACCTTTTCCACCCTACTTATAGCCTCCATTGCTTTTAAAATCTTATCCTTTCCATCTTCCTCTTCCAGAGCAAGTTGTAAATAACCTTTTGCTATGGCTATGGGATTGAAGAAGTAATGGGCTGTATCCAGTTTAAATCTCCTTTCCTCTTCCAGTGCTTCCCT
The DNA here is from genome assembly GCA_964617935.1 of uncultured Thermoplasmatales archaeon. GTDB lineage: Archaea > Thermoplasmatota > E2 > UBA202 > JdFR-43 > JAGGZK01. Next base: position 1,882 of record CAZTWM010000164.1, read on the forward strand.
CATCCTCTCCTCCGCCTCAATTTTCACTATTCCTGCTGCTATTTCCTCGGATATGGCATGAAGAATTTTTCTTTTATCATCCGTAATGGGATTCTTCTCGCTCGAAGCCACCTGCAGAATGCCATAGACTTTTCCCTTTGCCAAGAGAGGAAGAGTATATAATTCTTTGATTCCATATTTTTTATACAAATCCCTGTTGAAGGAGAGTGGTTTATACCTCTGAACATTCCTCAGGAATTTTTCTTTCCTTTCCATGAATACTTTAACGGCAATCCATGGCTGGTTTTTATCAACAGGATATTCCTTTATCATCCTTTTTAGCATATCCTTTGGATAACCTATGTGGGCAACTGGAGCGAGGACATTCTTCTTTCTGTCATAGATAAAAATGCTTCCATAGTCAACTTCCAGCACATCCTTTATGCTTGCCAGTAAATCTCTGCAAAGCCCCTCCACGGTATCATTTCTATTTATGCCCATGCCTATCAAGTAATGCAGGTTGGAAAGTTTGCTTATTTCTTCCTGTGCTTTTATTCTTTCCGTTACATCTCTGAGCATTCCTATTACTCTATATCTCTCCCGCCCCACATCCACCGTTGATGCCTCAACAACCCTTGTTTCCCCATTCTTTGTTATTATTCTGAACTCATATCTTGAAGGTACTTTCTTTTTCTTCTCCCTCGCTTTCTGCCTTTTCCTTATTTTTTCAATATCATCTGGATGGATAAGAGTCCAGAAGGAGAAACCTTTGCTCATCAATTCCTCCTTGCTATAACCTGTAAGTTTTTCAAAGGCAGGATTGACATATTCAAATCCTTCATGAGAGATAATATAAATGGCATCATGGGCATTTTCCACCA
>CAZTWM010000165.1:0-2714 GCA_964617935.1 uncultured Thermoplasmatales archaeon
TTACTGAAGATTATCCCTATCAAACACCTATAGTGAGATGGAAGAGCAGTATATTCCACCCCAATATAATGCCGCCCGAAGACGGCGGCTATGTATGCACAAAATTGCTGGATGGATGGAATTTCCGTTCCACCCTCTTTTCCTTCATAAAAGGTCTCGAAGTTTTGCTTGCCAATCCAAATCCTGATAGCCCCTTCGAAACAGATTCATGCACCCGTGCAGCAGAATATTTCCATCATCACCCCTATGAAGTGCCAAAAAGGGTGAGGAAAAGACCTGTAATAGTTGATGAAGATGGTCAGGATAGACGGTGAGATAAAGAAAAAGTACGACATAAAACCTCCCCCACAAAATCTAATTTTTGAGTATGGGAAGGATGACATTGGAAAATTTATGGAGGAAAAGGGATATGCCATGGAGAAAAAATATGCAAGGAGGAGTGATGAGGAGGAGAAAAGAATAGATGCTTTGCTTCAGAATCAACTTGACTTTTATATTCAGGAAAATGCCATGGAGAAAATAATGAAGCACTCTTATGAAATGGCTTTGAATGGAACGGAAGCCATGGGATTGCTGATAGGAGATGTGAAATACTGGGATGGTATTTATTCAGTGGTATATGATATTGCCACAGCACCCCTTGAAGCATCTTCCGTATACGTGAGATTTCATAGAGATGCTTTTGAAGAACTTTTTAATGTTCTGGATGAAATTGAATATGAATATGTGCTTCTTGGATGGTATCATTCCCATCTTGGTTATTCAAGTTTCATGTCTTCCATTGACTTGGAAACACAGAGAAAATATTTTGTTCAACCATTCCATGCCGCCCTGGTGGTTGACCCTGTTACAAGAGAATTGAAGGCATTCAGGATAGTTAATGAGGAGTGCGTGGAAATACCCTATGCAATATTCAGGTAAAATCTTCTATCCTTTTCATAACAAATTTTCTGCCGAGAGATTGAAGGAAATAGCCCGCCCTTGGTCCTTTATCCTGGGCAAGCATTATTTTATATATCACCCTGAACGCCTTTCCTGCAGAAATTCCCGATTCCTTTGCGGTTTCATGAATCAATGTATGTATTTTTTCTGCATCCCATTCTATATCAGTCATCCCTTTCTTCAGTTCCGAAAGAAACTTTATCTCATCTTCACCCAGTTCAACAGGAGGCTTTTCATACTGCAACTGGAATTTTATTTCTTCAGGAGCATATTTATCAAGCCAGTATTTTATCTTTTCATATCTCTTCCTCAATCTTTCCATATCAAAGCCCTTTATTTCATGCTTCCTCCCCAGTATTTCCACCACCTCTTCAAAATTTCTTCCTATCTGGGCTACAACTGCGAGATGGCGGTATGGAATGCTGAGGGGCATTTTTTCAGGAATTTTGTATGGCTGGGAGAGCTCATAAACACGTTTTGCATCCTTTGTTCCAGCACTTTCCTCCTCCATCCCAAAATATATCCTTTCATACCTATCATATTCATCAACGAGATCAAGAAGAGCAAAACCTGTATCGAATTCTATATGGCGATTTGGCTCATATTTCATGAACAAAAATCTCAGCACCTCTGCAGGAATCATTTTCAGCACTTCCTCCGCAGATACAGCAACACCCGTGGAGCCATGCATCGCCCCCCTCCCCTTTAAATGAATGAATTCATATACCAGAGGAGTTGGAGGTGTGTGGTTGAAAACAGTGGAAACTATCTCCTTCCCTGTATCCCATGAACTCCCTGCTGCAGCATGGTCTTTTCCAAATGCCTCGAAAGTAACATTAAAAATTTTCCATCTTGCGGGCCAGTCCACCCTCCAGGGAAGTTTTCCTGCGCCCCCCTCCTCAAGATTTGCCTCTCCTTCATATCCACATGATTTGCATTTATAGGATGCGAGGGGCCATTTATATGAAACTATCTCCCCATCCAGCTTTCCACATTTTTCGCATTTCACATTGAAGGGCATCCATGTTTCTGGCAGCCCCCGACTGGAAATTCTGTTGATAATTTCTCTTATAACCCCAGCATTATCCAGTGCCGTCTTTATGGCTTCTCTATATACACCTTTCTGGTAAAGTTCATGGGCAAGATATACATGTGGTTTTATCCCAAGGTCTTTCAAACTGCTCAGAAATGGCTGGAGGAAATGCAGGGCATAGTTTTCATGCTCTCCGCAGGGACAGGGAATGTCTGATAGAGGCATACCAACATATTTTTCATAATCCTCTGGAAGGAAAGGATAAACCTTTCTGAGGGGATCGAAGGTATCGCCAATGTATATCAATTCAGCCTCCACGCCCCTTTCCTTCAAACATCTGTATACTGCTTCAGTGGTCATCACCTCCCTGAGATTGCCCACATGAATGGGGCCGGAGGGCGTTATGGCTGTGGCAAGAACATGTTTTTCCTTTCTGGCGGATAACCTTTCAGCAACTACATCAGCCCAGTGCACAAGAGAAATGCCCCCATGATTTTTATCTTTTTGGTTTTATGTTATTATTCGTACTGTGCTGCCTCGTCTATCAACTCCTTCACTTCATTGCCCTTCACGAAAACAGGGTGGGAAATGAGGGTTCGCCTGCAACAATATCTCCTCACTCCCAGTTCGTCAAGCACCTTTTTTGGCTCCTCACCATCTATGTAAACCCTCTTTTTATACTCCTCAAATATGGAGCCCAGCACCTTTCCGCATGTGAAACATCTAACCGGTATTATCA
>CAZTWM010000166.1:0-804 GCA_964617935.1 uncultured Thermoplasmatales archaeon
GAGAGGGAGAGACCAGAGGGTAGTGTACCTCCCACTTTACTCCATGTGTATGGAGATGTTCCTCCTGTTGCTGAGAATGTGTATGAGTATGGTTGGTTCTGTGTAGCATCAGGGAGAGGAGATGTGGAGGTTATGGTGAGGGGGGAGATTTTAAAACTCCACTCAGAAGACCAGTTACCCGGATTTAAACTGAATGGATTATAAGCTCTTACCTTCCAGTAGTAGGTAGTATTTTCTGTTAGTATTCCTTCCGGGATTGTGAGAGATGTGGTAAAGAATACAAACTTATTGTATATAATGTTTGATGATGAATCGGTTATCTCTAGTTCATACACATAACATCCTTTTGTTGGTTTCCAGTTTAATGTAGGAGTTATATCATCCACTGTTGAATTATTACTTGGGGTCATAAGAATTGGTGATGTTGGTGAGGGGGGAGGGGTATGTGGATGGAAAGTGAATTGATAAACAATATAATCGACAATGAATTGATCTTTATACTCCTCGATTTGATTTGATCCATATACTTCATTTTTTCCATCATTATCTCCGTCTCCAAGAAAAATAGAATACGAAGCTCCTCTACCAGAAATACTCCTTTCCCATGAAAGTCCATTCCATTTGAATTGATATATATTATAATATTCATCAGTCCCCCCATACACCTCGTTCATTCCATCATTATCTCCGTCTCCAACAAAAACAAAATCAGAACACCAAATATTATTCCCTATCTTTGTTTCTATCCATGCATCTTCTTGTTTTTCATATTTAAATTGATAAAGGTAATCATCCCCGCTTGCT
>CAZTWM010000166.1:814-2713 GCA_964617935.1 uncultured Thermoplasmatales archaeon
CCTCGTTCATTCCATCATTATCTCCGTCTCCAACAAACATGGAAAACATAGCATAATCTGCATCTCCAATTACATCTTCAACCCATGAAAGTCCATTCCACTTGAATTGATATATATTAGAATCCCCGCTTGCTGCATACACCTCGTTCATTCCATCATTATCTCCGTCTCCAACAAAAATAGATTTTGATAGTTCGCCAATCATTCCTATCTTTTCTTTTTTCCAACCAGCGTCACTCCATTTAAATTGATAAACACTGAGATAAACTGAGGCATATACTTCGTTTTTTCCATCGTTATCCCCATCTCCAACAAAAATGGAAGTTACAGAACCAGGATAAGCGAAAGAATCTATAACTGTAAAAGTCCATGAGATGCCATTCCATTCGACTTGATAGATAATTCTATCTTTATATCCTGCATAAATTTCATTCATTCCATCATTATCTCCATCTCCCACAAAGACAGTATTTATACCGTTACCTCCTGAACCAACTATTGAGGAAGACCAGAAAGAGCCGTTCCATTTAGATTGGCATATATTCCCATCATTACTTGCTCCATATACTTCGTTTTTTCCATCGTTATCCCCATCTCCAACAAAAATAGAATGTATAATACGTCCACCTGAACTAACAATATTCTTCTCCCATTCATAACTCAACTCTAATTTCACACTTGGGTCTCCATACAGATTAAAGTCATACATATTTGCATAATACTTCCAATCTGTAGGCGAGATTTGAGCCTTTCCTAAATAAAGAGACTCCCCTGTGGAAAGATTTTCAGCGACAAATTTCCTGAAGAAATTGTACTCTATAGTTTGGTTTCCTGTTGGTCCCCAAGAAATTCTCGTGGAACCAACAACACAGCATGATGAATTTTTTAATAGGCTGGCAGATAGATTGTTAGAATCCTCAGGGTAAGAAGTCATACAAGAACAAGAAAAAACTATAGATGGATGACTAGAATCAAGATTAGGAGCATCTGAGTAAGAGATAAATGTATTCCAAGTCATTTCGGTGTAGCTTGGATCATAATCGGGGTAATATTCTGGAATATCGTCTCCATCGTCTGTTTTCCAGATCTTTCTCCATGCTGCATTTGGACTTCCGTGAGCAGCCCAACCTACTAATCCATAACCTCCATCATTTGCCCAATGACTGACAACATTAGTGTTTGTAAGTGGATAATCGCATGAATATATAGATGGGTCAAGACCGTCTTTCTCATACATAGTTATGCTTTGAACTCCATTATCTTGAAGAAAATCATTCCGCATTTTCTCCATAAGAACTGCACCATCTATTTTAGACCCATTTTCATTATTTTCATTTTCATATTGAATTATAGCTCCAAGCAGAAGTGCTCTTTTCTTCCAATTTCCATCATCCTGTTCAAAATTCATGCTTCTTTGAAGAACCACTCTAACTATATCTTTATCCCTAAAAGGAATTCTTCCAACAAATACTTCTGGATTAAAATCAACATTATCATCTCCATACTCACCGAAGTAACTATCACCATCTGAATTCCAATCACCTGTTAGATCAGCGTAATAATAATCTGTGGGAATTTTATGTTCAGCTTCACTAAAATCAGGACTATCATCATGAATATCTGAATTTGGATAACAGTATCTCATGGGGATAAGGCTTATGTCTCCTATTAAAAGAACATACTTTATAGAATCTGATATGTAATGGTCAATAAGATATCTTCGTATTTTCTCAGCTAAATCTCTACCAGGTTGGTTTTGAATATCATTTGATTCAATAGTAACCACATTAACATTGAATCCTTGAGATTCTTTAAAAGAAATAAAGCTACCTAAAACACCAGAGGATTGAATACCATCAGTAGTTATTATTAGATATGTTTCTATCTGATCTTGGGATG
>CAZTWM010000167.1:0-2606 GCA_964617935.1 uncultured Thermoplasmatales archaeon
TTAGCCAAACAAGCTATGCTAACAATGATTTTTAGCTAACTTGCGGAAATACTGTAGATGTGAATATTTTGTTTTATATGTAATAGTTTTTCAAATTCTATTCTTTTCTCATTATATCTTCCGAAATACTAAACTCTTCCGCTAACTGAGGAATAGGATTTGCAGACTCTTTTACCTAACCTTGCTTTAATACCTCATTTAATTTTTCTTCTGGAATTAACAGATAGGAAGCAAATAAATCTGCCTCCTCCTCTTTTTTTTTGCCTCAATTTTTCCCTGTTCTAAGCTTTGGGACGCTCCTTTTTCATGGAATCTAATATAATTTTTATGGATATCATCTCTGTGAAAAAGATTTGTTTGAATTTGTAAGGAAACTGGGGTTAAATATTCGGCATTTTTAGAAGAAAGATTGAGGGAATTGATGAACATAGTGCAGGGGGCGAGATTTGAACTCGCGAACCCCTACGGGACAGGCCCCTCAAGCCTGCGCCTTTGACCTGGCTCGGCTACCCCTGCACAATTGAAAAATAGGAGGGGTTATTAAAGTTTATTTACTATATCTGCCTGCCCATCCTTTTTATGGAGAGGTTGAATTCCTTCAATATTCTCCTGAAAGGAGCATGGTCTCTTCTGGAAAGAAGTGTTATTGCCTTTCCTTCATTTCCAGCCCTTGCTGTTCTCCCTATTCTGTGAATGTAATCCTCCGCTCTGCTGGGAACATCATAGTTGAAAATGTGGGTTATGCTTTTTACATCAAGCCCCCTTGAAGCAACATCTGTGGCGACAAGCACCTTTATCTTCCCCTTTCTGAAATCAGCCATTATTCTATCCCTTCTTGACTGCGTCAATCCTCCATGGAGGACATTGGCACGGAATCCCATGGAGCGAAGGTCTCTGGCGACATTATCTGCCATAATTCTTGTATTGGTGAAAACCAAGCACTTTTCTGGCTCATCTTCTTTCAGCAATCTTGCCAGCATCCTGAGTTTTTCCCTTCCCTCTCCTTCCAGATAATATTGATTGAGTAAACTTGGGTCAACCATTCTATTGGTTATCACCATTTCAGGATTTTTCATGTATCTTCTGGAAAGTCTCTTCACTTCAGATGGAATGGTGGCGGAGAAAAGCATTGTCTGCCTGTTTGCAGGCGTTTCCTTTATTATTTTCTCCACATCATCGATGAAGCCCATGTCCATCATTCGGTCTGCTTCATCTATAACCATATATTTTACATTTGAGAAATCTATGGTTCCTCTCCTTACATGGTCCAGAATTCTTCCCGGTGTGCCCACAACAATGTCCGCAACCTTTAAATTGTCTATCTGGGGCATTATCGGCACACCCCCGTGGATGTTGGTTATCCGTAGGCTTTTGAAGGATGCTATTTTCCCCAATTCGTTCTCTATCTGATTTGCCAGTTCCCGGGTGGGAGTGAGGATTAAAGCCTGTATTCCCCTTCCCTTTTCCACCTTTTCCACTATTGGAATGGCAAAGGCAAGGGTTTTTCCTGAGCCTGTTTCAGACTGCCCTATCACATCCCTTCCCTCTTCTATTAAGGGAAGAGATAACCTCTGTATTTCAGTTGGTTCAAAAATTTCTCTTTTTTCAAGAATATCTATTATATCCCTGTTTATATTCATTTCTTCAAATTTCATTTAAACACCTTTTGCAGGAAAAGAGTGAATGTAAATTACGCTTTTCCTTTTTGGGTTGAAAGGGGCATCTACTATATAAAACTATCATTTTTCACACTCATTTATGTGGAATCAGAAGGATGTAAAACTCATTCCTTCAATTTCCTGATTGCCTCTCCATAATCTTTGCTTTCAAATACGTAGGAGCCAGCAACAACCACATCCACGCCCCTTTCTTTGAGAAGTTTCACATTTTCTCCATTAACTCCTCCATCAACAGCCAGATATATGTCTTTGCCGTCAATCATCTTCCTTGCCTCCTCAATCTTGCCAAGCATTTCCTTTATAAATCTCTGTCCTCCAAAACCTGGCTCAACGGTCATGATGAGAAGCAAATCAATTTTGTCAAGGAGATGCTCAACAGTGTATAAGGGAGTGGCGGGATTGAGGGCAATACCAACCCTGCATTTTTTCTTTACTTCCTCCACCACCCTCCATAAACTGGGAGTTGTTTCCACATGAATTGTAATGAAGTCAGCCCCTGCCTTTACAAATTCCATGAAGTGCTTTTCCGGGTGGGAAATCATGAGATGAACATCAAAGGGTATATCCACAACGCCCCTTATGCTTTTCACAACACAAGCCCCTATGGTTATGTTTGGGACAAAGTTTCCATCCATCACATCAATATGAATCCAGTCAGCCCCTGCTTTTGCCACTTCTTTAATCTCCTCTCCCAGTTTTGAGAAATCGGCGGAGAGTATGGAAGGAGAAACAATCATGAAAAATAAGCAGGAAGGAATATAAAAAGATGATGAAATTTGGATTGCTGTGTGGCATTTCCTTATATCATCTCATTGAACCCAAATTTTAATGAAATGATGCAATTATTCCCCATGCTACGATATACCCAAATAATAAAATCCAAATATTGAGAGGATAATTTGGATTATGCGATGCCCAAAAATCATA
>CAZTWM010000168.1:0-2602 GCA_964617935.1 uncultured Thermoplasmatales archaeon
AACACAAAGCCCTGCCACGGCTTAGCCCCGGGTTCAAATCCCGGCACCCGCATATTTGAGCAAATTTTTAGAGAGCTTGAAATATATATTCTCTTTATTCAAAAAAGTATGATTTCTCATTTTTTCCACATGGGGGAAATTTCCCTTAATTTTTCCACTATTTCGGGTAAAACCTCCAGAAAATAATCCACTTCCTCCTCCGTATTTTCTCTGCCCAGAGTAACGCGAAGCGAGCCATGTGCATCCTCTGGCTTTATTCCTGTTGCAAGAAGAACATGGGATGCTTGGAGTTTTTTGGAGGAACACGCAGAGCCCGTGGATGTTGCTATTCCTTTTTGGTCTAAGAGGAGAACCAAACTTTCCCCTTCTATTCCCTTAAAATAAAAACTTGCATGATGAGGAAGGCGCTGGGAAGGATGTCCTGTAAGGTATGACTCTTCAATTTCCATTGCCCTTTCTATAATTTTGTCCCTCAACCTTCTGAGATGAATGGCATCCCTCTCCATATTCTCCATGGCAATTTCACATGCTTTCGCAAAGCCCACTATACCCGCCACGTTTTCTGTTGAAGAGCGAATTCCATGTTCATGTCCCCCTCCATGGAGAATTGGTTCTATTTTCAATCCTCTTTTGATATAAAGAGCACCCACCCCTTTTGGACCATAAATTTTGTGGGATGAGATGGAAAGCATGTCCACCCTCATTTTCTCAACATCCACAGGTATCTTGCCCACACTCTGAACAGCATCTGTATGAAAGATTATGCCATGCTTTTTTGCCACATCCCCTATTTCCTTTATCGGTTCTATTGTCCCTATTTCATTGTTGGCATGCATTATGGAAATGAGAATGGTATTTTTCCTTATAGCAGCTTCAACCTCATCAGCATTCACCATTCCATATTTGTCCACGGGCAAGTATGTTACATCAAACCCTTTCTTTTCCAGATATCGGCATGTTTCCAGCACTGCTGGATGCTCTATACTGCTCGTTATTATATGTCCCTCACCAAATCTGTAGGCAATACCCTTTATGGCAAGATTATCACTTTCTGTTCCACTTCCTGTAAAAACAATCTCACCGGCATCCGCATTTATCAATTTTGCAACCTTTTCCCTGCTTTCTTCCAGCGCCCTCCTTGCTTCCATACCAAAGGAATGCAAACTTGAAGCATTACCAAATTTTCTGTCAAAAAATTCCAGCATGGCATTGACTACTTCTGGGGCAACAGGAGTGGTGGCTGCATGGTCGAAGTAAACTTTCATTATTACACCGTAATAGTTAAAAAGGATATAAGGTTTTCCATCAATGAAATTGCATTGTGAGGAGATGGCAAACAGGATACTGCCCGCCATAAGGGCGGAGGCGGCGGTGAGGCTATACAGGGAATATGGGATGAAGCAGATAGATATATCAAAAATACTTGGCATAACACAGGGGGCTGTAAGCCACTATCTTACCTCCTTCAGGGGGAAGGAAAGGGAAATGCTGAATAGTGTGCCAGAGGTGAAAAAGGAAATGGACAGATTTGTTTCATTTCTTTCCAGAGGGGATTTTAATGAAGAAATAGTTTGCAGGATATGCAAAATTCTTAGAAAACTAACCCCTTCCAATCCTTAGCATTTTATCCAGCGGTCTTTTTGCCTTTTCTATTATTTCGTCACTTAACATAATCTCAGGTTCCATCATTTCCAAGCTCTTCATGACTTTTTCAAGCGTTATTTTTTTCATTGTGGGGCATATGGCTGTTTCTACAGGATAAAATTTTTTATCTGGCATTTCCTTCTTCATTCTGTAGCACAATTCCCTTTCAGTTGCAACAATGAATTCCATCGCCTCCGATTCCTTTGCATATCTGACCATACCTTCAGTGGATGCCACCTTGGTAGCGATATCAATAACCTCTAGCGTGCATTCAGGATGAGCCAAAATTTCTGCCTGCGGATGTTCCTTTTTCAATTCCATAATATCATCCACACTGATTCCCAGATGGGTGGGGCAGAAACCAGGCCATAACACCATTTCCTTGTCCTTCACAAACCTCTTTACATATCTCCCCAGGTTTTCATCAGGTGTGAATATCACGCCATCGGGCATACTTTCAACAATTTTCACTGCATTGGCGGAAGTGCAGCATATATCACTCACCGCCTTCACTTCTGCAGATGTGTTTATGTAGGAAACAACATCATATCCATATTCCTCCTTTAATTTGAGCAGGGATTGGGCATCTATCATGGCAGCCATTGGACATTTTGCATCTATGGAGGGAAACAAAACCACCTTATCTGGATTTATTATTTTAGCCGATTCCGCCATGAAATCAACGCCACAGAATACAATCACATCTGCATCCGTTTCCTTTGCCTTCATCGCAAGAGCCAAAGAATCACCAACAAAATCAGCAATGTCCTGTATTTCAGGGCGCTGATAATTATGGGCAAGAATTATGGCATTTCTTTTCTTTTTTAACTCTTCAATTTTTTCCACATTTGTATAGGAGGGTTTAATATAAATTTTGCTGGTTCAGGGTAAATCATGATACTCCCACACTTGCATCTATGATTTCGAACCATATTTCGCCATCTACACCACCAGTATG
>CAZTWM010000169.1:0-2526 GCA_964617935.1 uncultured Thermoplasmatales archaeon
TTAATGGAAATAGAAAGAGAAGCCAGAGGACGGATTCTGATGGATGAAATCTTAAGTTAGCAGGATACGGATTAAATTATCGCCCGCCTGCTCCTCCCCCTCCGAAGCCGCCACCTGCCCCTATGCCCCCTCCGCCGCCAGTGCTTGAAGAATAGGTTGTGGAAAGTGTATGGCTAGTGGAGGCAAAGGCAATATAGACATATGGAATCATATTTGCTTCAGGAATGGGAATATTCATTTTTTTCAACTGTTTTGCCACCTTTTTCCCTATGCCTAAAGCAGTGGCATACACAAGCCATTCCTTCCACATGTTGATGTCCTTCATTTCGTATTTTTCAAGATGAGCCATGTCCAGAAGAAATCTCTTAAAGGAATTCCATTCCAGTTTTTCCCTGTAATAATCCTTTCTCCATTTACCGAAAAGGGTGGAGGGAGCGGGTATTGTAATAAGAAATTGAATGGAGAGGAGGAGGGAGTATATCATGGCGTTGAGAAGAGGGGGATATTTCTGGTGAAAGATGGCAAAGAGGATGGCAGAGAGAAGAAACAGGAGGAGAGATGCAGCAAAAAATTTCAGCATTGTATATCTTCCATTTATTATAAATTCACTGCCATTCCTTACCCTTCTTATATCATTGAAATCATTCTGAATTTTTGAGAGGTTATAAGTATCTCCTTTGTAGTTTCTGATTTTTTCCTTCAATTTTTCAGTTGAAAATGCTCCATTAATGGAATATTTTTTTAGAAAACGAATAACCTTTTTTTCATACCAGTCCATTTCTTTATCCTTCAAAATTTTTATTTTCAATTCTTTACCTTCATTTTCTATCTCTATTATTCCTCTCCTGTGCAAATCCAAGAGGGTTGCATAGAATCCATGCATATCAAAATCCATGGCATCTCCTTTGAAAACAAGATTGACCATCCAGGGCTTACGTTTTTTGGGAATCGTGCTTAAATAACGGGGTATGGTATACTTCTTCTCCCTTCCATGAAGGTAATATATGGCAAATATTATGAGGGGGAAAAGGAGGGTGAGATATTTTAATGCACTGGAAAAAAGGAGAGAAATTTCATATTTCATACGATAGGCATTATTTTCTTCCCTCACCTTCTCCATTAACCCATCTTCATGATATAGAAATTTTGGTGAGGCATTCCTGAAAAGCATCTCCACTTCAATCATCCCATTTTTCTGGCTTTTTCCATGAATGATGTAAAAATCTCCATTCCTTTCCATTTCCATGGGCGGATGGGAATATACATTGACAATACTTCCAGATGAGTTATCCAGAACTATTTCAACATCTCTGTATGGGACATGTTTGTCTGCAAGTTTTATATTCATATGATAAAGGTTGTTATCATAATTAACGGGAGGATATATGATATATTTATATTGGACTGAATATTTTCCATGTTTATAGCCAGAAGGATTGAAGCATCCCGCCTCATTTCTGAAAGCCAGATAGGCTATTTCTTCTTTATAGGAAGATGCAAAAACGTTTCCATAATAATCCTTTATGTAGGGAATGTAAGAGCAGTTTATCTCCAGTATTTTAATGTAGGGTTTATTTAATTCCCCTTCATATATAAGGGGGGCATTCCATACCCTGTAAAGCATCCTGTAATTGCCATATACACCATATTCATAATCTTCTGTGAGATTTCCTTCGGGAGAGAGATAAGCCGTATATTTTTCAACATATAGGTCTCCGCCATATTTATAAAAATTCAGGGCACTTTCTCCTGCAAATGCAATTGCTATGGCGATGATGGCTATGATTATAATCTGTCCCTCTTCCCTCACGCCTCCCACCTGGTGGAGGGCTTTTCCGTTTCTCCCAATTCCAGATAATCCATTTTTTGAAAAGAGAACATGGAAGCAATCATACTCGATGGAATAACATCTCTCATGGTATTATAATCCTGGACAATATTGTTGTAGGTGTAGCGGTGTCGGGCAATTTCATCTTCCACGCTTTCAATAGCATTCATCAGTTGCTTCACATTTTCGGAAGTTTTCAATTCTGGATAATTCTCCACCGCCACTCTTATATCTCCCATTATTTTTCTCATTTCATTATCCATCTTTTTTATATCCTTTACATCGCTTTTCATAACACTGCTTCTCATCTCAGTTATTTTTTGCAAGGTTTCCTTCTCAAATTTTGCATAACTCTTAACACTGTCCACCAGTTCAGAAATCATATCAAGGCGTTTTTTCAATGCCACCTTTATCTGCCCAAGAGTTGCTTCTGCCGCATTCTTCAATCTTTTGAATCTATTGAAAGTAGCAAGGGCGTATAACAAAAAAATCAATATTACAAGCAGAACTACTATTGTTATTATCACAAGCATGTATTTTTAATACATGCCCCCTTTAAAAATTTTGCAATTTTTTCGGGATTGTCGAAAAAATCAGAATGAATAAAGAAATTGCCATGTAGGTATTCATATTATGAACAATAGCCATGGCAATTATGTGTTTCATTCTCATAGATTTTTTCTTATATCTCGTGAATA
>CAZTWM010000170.1:0-2513 GCA_964617935.1 uncultured Thermoplasmatales archaeon
CACTACTCAAAGTCCATGGTGTTCTTATGCCTATGAACCAGTTTCTTTTTGCATTCTGGAGAAGAATGCCGGTATAGAAAAACAGTATTCCTATGGAAGGAGAAATTATCAGATTGGGATTTATTTTTACACCCATATTCCAGAGTATGGTAAGGATGTAAATGAAAAATATGAATATTAAAAATAGTATAACAAAAATTTCATAATATTTCCTGAACTTTTCTATGTTTTCTTTTAAAGGGTCTATTCTGGGTATGGCAATGAAAAGAAGAGAAAGGAGAATCATGATAAACGGTATGAGGAAAAGCCCCCAGAATTTTGGGATATAGCCATTAACATTCCCCTTCGAATCCCAGTGGGAAGCCATCTTTTCAGGCATAGATGGGTAGAGAAATATGCCAATGAGGAAGGAAAGAATGATTATGCCAAGTATGGTTGCATTATATTTCCTCATTTCATGATTAATATTTCTTGGTTTAATAAAATTTGTTTTGTTATTGGATTGCTTATTTCGTGATATTAAAGCAGAATTTTTAAAGTGGCAGTGTATATATCATCATGAAGATACTGGAAATGCGTGGTTTGATGTGTCTTCTCATTACGACTCTTTTTGTCGCCCCCATCATGACAATGGAAAAGAATGAAAGCCATGAACTGGGATGCGATTGTGGAGAATATGAAAATTTAACTTCACTTGAACCCTTCCATTTTTCTGTGATGGATTATGTTCCTCCACTGAATATGGAGCCATCTGAAAAGCCTTCCATTGGGGATCCCCCTTCATATTTCAGCTGGATGGATTATATGGGGACAGATTGGACAACGCCTGCCAAATACCAGGGGAATTGTGGTTCATGCTGGGATTTCGCCGCCATGGGGGCGCTGGAAAGCGTTATAAACATTGCCGAGGGATTGGCGAATTTGGACCCAGATTTGTCAGAGCAGTATGTTCTTTCCTGTCTTTCTGGGGCGGGTAGCTGTCATGGAGGGAGCCCATACTGGGCTTTTTATCTTATAAAATCCACTTCATCTGATGGAAATTATTGCAATGGCATCATTCCAGAGAGTTGCATGCCCTATCGTGGAAATGATGGCGTGCCATGTGATGCCAAATGTTCTGACTGGAAGGAGAAATTGATACCCATTGCTGACTTTGGCTACTGGATACCTCATGGAACTGAAGAGGACAGGCAGAGGATAAAAACCCAAATAATGGAGAAGGGTCCCGTGGTTTCCTTCATGCTTTCCACAGATGATTTCACATCATGGGGGCTTACCCATCACAGCCCAAATGACTATTATCCATATCCTGGATATTCAAAGGGGGTAAATCACTGCATTGTGATAGTTGGATGGAAGGATGATGCAAGCATTCCTCATGGAGGCTACTGGATATGCAAGAACAGCTGGGGGAGCTTCTGGGGATACAATGGTTTCTTCAACATTGAATATGGCTCTCTTAACATCGATAATTACAGAATCGTATGGGTTGATTATGATAGGGATGCCCATGACTGGCCTCCGGTTGCAGAAACAGGTGGCGTGTATGTTGGCACTGCTGGAAAGGCGATATCGTTTGATGGAAGCAATAGCAGAGATGATGAAGGTAGCATTGTCTCATGGCACTGGGATTTCGGAGATGGAAAAACAAGTAATGAGGAAAACCCAACACATTCATATGAGAAAAGAGGAATATATAATGTAACCCTAACTGTAAAAGATGAAAGCGGGCAGGAAAGCAGCGCCAAAACGGCTGCCTTAATAGATACATGGAAAAAGGGGGATGAATGGGTTTTCAACATCAATAATATTGAAGTAGATACGGAATATGGGGGGCATATAACATTCAATGGCAATATAGAAAACCTGGCTTTTGAAGTTGGAGGTGAAGGAAATGAATATACCCTTGACTTCGGCGGAAAATTAGGAGGAGATTTTTCTTATGAATCGCAGCCACCCCTGATATTTGATGGAAGATTTCTTTTCACAAGAATAAATGGTAAAATGACGGTGGCAAAGGATTTATCCATTGAAGGAATGGAGGCAAGCATTGGGGGGCTTGCCATTATAAGAACGGAAAGTTTTCCCCTCCCCCTTCCCATTCCCTTCAAAGTTACCGTTACTTTAGATTTCAGCCAGCCCTATACTATCTTTGAATTTCCTCTGGAAAAGAAAACATGGAGCATGCCCACTGTGGATATAAATTTAGACGCTGAGGCAGCCCTGCTTTTTGGCATCATAAAAATGCCATTCCACTATAATATTTCTCTCGGGGCAATTGATGCGGAATGCTCTGCAAAACAGAGTGTAACAACGGAGGCAGGAACGTTTGGGGCATATAAAATTTCCATATATGACATGCTTGATTTTTATTTTTCACCAGATATAGCAAATATAGTAAAGGCAAGTTTTAATTATGAAGGCATAGGCATGGAGGCGGAACTGGTGGAAGTGAATTATGGGTGATGCATGGGATGAATTTGCAACATAATGTTGACAGTGCCCTGCATGGA
>CAZTWM010000171.1:0-2482 GCA_964617935.1 uncultured Thermoplasmatales archaeon
AAACATAATCTGTTCCCCAGTTGAGATATGCGTATCTGATGAAATTTCTTATCTTTGCGGCAGTGTCGTTGAACATGGGCGTTGAATTCCAGAAAGAGGGATTTATCTTTATCTCTTCCACAGTAAATATGGTGGCGTTTATTCCCCTGCTTTTTTTGTAATCCACAAAGGGCTGGAAAGCATTTCTGAACTTCTCGGCAGTTATTATCACATACTCATATTTCTCGCCACATTTCTTTAGGGGGTATGTTGCAAGCATTTCATCATTGTCAATATATCTGCTCACCCACTCCCTATCCTTTTCAAACCCTCTGTACAGCGAATTTTCCTTGCTTTTCAATTCAACATTAACCTCCATACTGGAATAATAAAAGACTTTCCCATGGTCATAGGAAAGGGGGAATAAATCCATCACCAGAATGCGATATCCTCTGAGGCTATACACCCCCACCTTTTCATAAATTCTATGAATTTGTGATGTAGAGGAAAGCACAATTCTCTTATTCCCTGCAATGATTGGTTCTGCCTTTTCAATTTCATATTCTCCCAGAAACTTCTTCCCATATGCCTTTACATCTATTTTTGATACATCCTTTCCATAGGGTAAAAGAATGTGAATTTCCTTTGCAGGAATGAAAATGCCTCCATATTCATACATCTCACATCCTTCAATGCTGATTTCAACACCATTTTTCCCTTCAGAGATACCAGGAGAAGAAAAGGAATATTTAAAGGAAAGGGTATCTTTTGCTCCTATATCCACACTCGAAAAAATCATTGAAATCATTATAAACGATACAAATACACAAAGGGTCTTTCCTCTCATAATATCTTATTTTATAGCATTATTTAAAATTTTCACCACTTATTGCCATTTGATTAAAAGATAGCGAGAGAGATAAATAGGATTCGCCATTTATTCTTCATGAAAATATGTCTTGGAGGAACTTTCGATATTCTGCATGACGGACATATCGCCCTTCTCAAAAAAGCATTTGATACTGGCAAGGAAATTGTTATAGGGCTTTCTTCCGACCAACTCGTTAAAAAAATGGGAAAAAAAGCAGAAAGTTATGAAAAAAGGAAAAGAAACCTTGAAAATTTTCTGAAAAAAATGGGATGGGAGGCAAGGATAGAAATGCTGGAAGATGAGTATGGAACAGCAGTCATAGAGAACTTTGATGCCATAGTGGTGTCGCCCGAGACCAGGAAAACGGCTGAGAAGATAAACAGTATAAGGAAGGAGAGAGGATTGCAACCATTACACATAATAATCGTTCCCTACGTCCTTGCAAATGATGGGATTCCCATTGCAACCAGGAGAATAAAGAGTGGAGAGATAGATGGGAGGGCAAGGAAAAAACCCCTTAAAGTATGTGTGCCCACAGAAAATATGGTGAAGATGGAGGCGGTGAAGGAAGTGTTTAATTCACTCTTGAAAAATATGAAAATAGATTATGAAATGTTGAATATAAAAATGGAAAAACAGCCCTTCAATGAGGAAATAATTGAGGGGGCGAAAAAAAGGGCGATATATGGAGCAAGTAGAGGAGATTATGGAATAGGGATAGAAGCAGGAATAAAGAAGGAAGGAAATGTCTTTTTCGTGGAGCAATATGTGGTGGTGGCGGACAAAATGGGCTATATAACCCATGGAAAAAGTCCTGCCTTTGAATGCCCCTCATGGATAGTGGAGGAAATGGAAAAGGGCAAGGAAATGAAGGAAGTAGTTCCTTTTAAGGATGAGGAAGAAAGAAGGAAAGGGGCTATATGGTATCTTTCGGGCATTATAGATAGAAAGGAGATAACAAAGCAGGGCATTTTTATGGCAATGTTACCCAGAATCAAGGCGATGAGGCAATGAAAAAATTTTTTATGGTAAATGGCATTTCTAATGGAGCGGGGATGGCCCAGCCTGGTACGGCGCAGGATTGCTAATCCTGTGGGCGTTGCCCTCGCGAGTTCAAATCTCGCTCCCCGCGCTCATTTTTTATTTACCACACTAAAAATTTAAAAAATATATGGTACCTGGACCGAGCATGGAACTTTGGAGTATAAAATCTCCCCTAAAATTTTTTGATGATGTGAATAAAAAATATGGAGTAATTTTTTCATCAATGAAAATATTGAAAGTTCTACCCAATAATGCAAATTTGCTCCTTGCCTTTTATAATATAGTATCAAGGGCGATAGAAAGTAGAAAATAAGAGAAGAATTTCTACCATTGCCATTTTTCATATTCAAAAGTTGAGAATGTGAAGAAAAGGCTTAATATTGATGAAAATAACCCGTTACAATTCATGAGCAAGACGGCAATAGCCAGGGCAATCCTGAACGATCCACGCTTCGATGTGAGCAAGAAGGATCTGTACCGATTTTTGGAAATGTATCATATAGGTTATAAGAGAATAGGTTGTTTATTTTTTATTTTTAGTTAAAACAGAGCGAGAACCCTTTGGGCTTTAGCCCAAAGATGAATCGC
>CAZTWM010000172.1:0-2475 GCA_964617935.1 uncultured Thermoplasmatales archaeon
AAAAATTTGGGGCTGGAAGAATGGAAAATGACTGTTATGAGCATTTTCAATGAGTTTTGAATGTATCATATTATGCCCCAGGAGAGTGCCAGAAGAATCATGCTTACAGCAATCATGCCCCCCCATATCCCTATGTTCCATGAAAAAACCTTTCTTCCATCTAAGGGTCCGAGAGGGACCAGATTGAAGAATGCCAGAAAGGCATTTATGGAAGCAATGAAGGAGATGGCATTACCCGCAACACCTGTAACCATGGTGGAGATTGCAAGAAATAGAGAAGCAATCACTATATTTGCAGATGGTCCCGCAGCAGATATGATACCATTCTCCTCTCTGGATGGATTACCGTATATGGTTACAGCCCCTGGAGCAGCGAAAACAAAGCCCACAAAACTTAAAAGGAGAGCAAAGAGCAAACCCTGCGGGAACATTCTATACTCCGACCAATAGCCAAACTTCATCCCGGCATATTTATGGGATATCTCATGGAATGCAAAGGCGGTTACCACAGCAATAAATGCCATGGGAAATATGGCATAGAAAAGAAAATAGTGAGGTGATGACATGGCTATGGAGAACGCCAGGGAAAGCACTATAATGGATATGATTAGTTCCTTTATCTCTCTTCCACTAAACTTTATACCTGTTCTCCCATATCCATAGGAATGCTCGTCAAAGGGAATTTCATGAAATGAATAATACACCTTTCTTTCCATCGTAGGGAAAAGATGGTGCTATTTATGAAGTTTTTCATACGCAATTATGGCATTCTCAAGCATGGAGGCAATAGTTACGGGACCAACACCTCCTGGCACAGGCGTTATTGCCATTGCCTTTTTGGCTGCACTTTCGCCAACGTCGCCATATACCTTTCCATTCTCCTCCTTTATTCCTGCATCTACTATTATACATCCCTCCTTCACATGCCCCTCTTTTATGAGTCCTTTCACCCCTGTTGCAGTTACCAGTATATCTGCCCTCTGGGTGTATTCTTTAAGGTTCTTGGTATAAACATGGCATACTGAGACGGTGGCATTTCTATTGAGCAAAAGAATGGCAAGGGGTTTCCCTATTATGTTGCTGTGGTTTATCACCACCACATTCTTTCCCTCTAACTCTACATTCTCATGATTCAGTATTTTCAGCACTGCCTTTGGAGTGCATGGTATTATTTCCTCCTTTCCAAGCATCAAATTTCCGAGATTGCATGGATGCATTCCCTCTATATCCTTCCTCATATCAATTTTTTCAATCAGGCGATTATAATCGATGAAGGAAGGTAACGGAAGCTGAATGTTTATTCCCGTTATGTTTTCATCATCACTCAACCTTTTTATTTCTTCCTCTGCCTTTTCCTGTGAAACATTTTCCAAGCCAATGATTTCATGTTCAATACCTGTTCTCTTGCATGCCTTATCCTTCAATCTGGCGAAAAGCCATGATTCTTTATTGCCTTCAATAACAACCGTGGCAATCTTTATTTTCTTCCTCTCCACCTTTTTTTCAATTTCTTCTTCCATCTCTCTGGCTATGGCTCTCCCATCTACGATTTTCATAATGATTATTATGCAAAGAAGATAAAATGGTTTTGGAGCATTGGAATTATTGATCAGAATGCAAAGAGAGCATAGCTATAACGACCCCAACCAGATAGCAGACTTCATGACATAAGGGAGGGAGATTACATGGAGTTTGAGTCCATAGGCACAGAGCAGTTTAAATTAAAAAACCGAGGGAATATTTATATAGAGGATTTATATAAATTTATATAAGTGATGGAAATGCCAAAGAATATCCATTATCCCAGGCTTGATACGGTTATGATGGTAGAGGAAACCATCAAAAAGATGGACTATCCAAAAAAAACTGAGGTCTGGAAGATGCTACCAAAAAAGATGATGTATCAAACCTTCAATTTAATTATTGATTACCTTGAAGAATCTGGAAAAATTTTGATAGACAAGGATGGAAGAATAGTGTGGATATGGAATCCGGATAAAGTTAAGGAAATACTCTCTTCAGGAGTTAAGTTACGATGAATGATCGAACCATTGGTGTTGTTTTTGCTGACAAAAAATTAGAGAGTAATTTTGAAAAATTAAAAAATGGCACCAGTGAGGAAAAGAGGCTTTATAAATTCATAAACAGAGCTATTGAGGATTTAAAGAAGGATCCAACATGTGGAATAAAAATTCCTAAGGATAGATGGCCCAAAACTTATGTCAGAACCTATAAAATTACCAATCTCTGGAAATATGATTTGCCCAATGCGTGGAGGCTGATTTACACGATTATGGCAGATCAGATTATGATTTTAAGTATCATACTGGAATGGTGTTCTCACAAAGAGTATGAAAGAAGATTTGGATATTAAAATATTGGGTTTACTATTCTCCTAAACTCGGTTTGCATTTTTGGTTTTCTTTTTCATTTCCTTTATGATGGATAATCTATTGCATTAAAAGCCGCCGGGGG
>CAZTWM010000173.1:0-2468 GCA_964617935.1 uncultured Thermoplasmatales archaeon
ATGTCTATCTCACGCACCGGCCGTATACCTGGATGGCAAATGCCGGATTGCCACTCCTCTGTCGCTTTTTCCCGGGATTTAAAGATATTGCTTGGGCACTAACATCTGCACCGCACGGAGGGAGTGTGGCAACCTTGGGCTATACCTGCTTTACAGCAGGAACTATAGGGCACGGCGGAGACCTCGACGGTGACGGAGTCGATGAGCCAAACTGTGTGGAGTATGGTTGTGGATATATGGATACCCGGTTTTTTTATGCACATGGAGTTGAAGGAAAAAGCTACTTGGGCGAATGCTGGAGCAGAGCCGAAGACATCTATATCGACACATTTAACTGTTTAAACAACGAGGCGCATCTCCGCACAGTGGAAAGCATCGTTATCCTTGGTGATCCATCCATTAAAATTGGTGGCTATCAGTAGTATGGTCCTCTGCTGTAAATGTGCAATTGTTGGATCTGCAACCTGCAAAATATGGGAAGGTTTGTAATGTCATATTGCTGTTTTAGCTTTTTATTACCTAACAATTGCTTTTGAATTTTTTAAATGCAACAGGACTTTATCTGCATCAAAATACATTCTCTCGGTAACTCTGCTTGTCAAATTCACTCCAAAATTTTTGAGAATGAAAGAGGTTTGACATAGTTTTGTCTATTCCTCACTGAAAAAAGATGGAACGAATATTATATCAACAAACGTCAAATAATGCTGTTGTCAATATCTTCTCATAGGCACGACTTCTCTTCTATCTCAACAATTTTATTAGTTTTGCATCCCATCCATTTATTGGAAAGGATGCACAAAAATTATTGGTTCTTATCGAGCGAACTAGTAGCGCTTAAATATTGGAAACACAATTATCCATGTGAATGGAACGGTTATTGAAAAGATAATTGAAGAGAAGGCTGGGAGGAAGATAGAGGTGGGAGAGAAAATTCTTCTTCCCCTCGATCTCGTTGTAATGCGCGATTTTGGCGGACCAAATGTCATAAAAAAGTATGTGAAGAAGTTTGGCGAGGAAAAGCCATTGGACCCCAGTAAGATTGCCTTCACCTTTGATTTGCACCTGCCAGCAAGGCAGATAAGGGAGGCAGAAAATCAAAAAGCATGCAGGGAGTTTGCCAAAAAGTATGGAATAAAAGTCTTCGATGTGAATAACGGCATAGGGCAGCATACTCTGCTTGAAAATGGGCTTATAAAACCGGGAGGCATTATCATAGGCACGGACAGCCATATGAATTTGCTTGGAGCCGCCAATTCCTTCTCCACAGGTGTTGGCACCACCGACATAGTGGCGGGAATGAGGTTTGGAAAAACATGGTTTAAAGTTCCTGAGACAATAAAAATAAATGTGGAAGGTGAGTTGAATAAAGGCATATATGCCAAGGATGTGATACTAAACATAGTTAAGGAAATGGGTTCAGATGGAGCAAGTTATAAGGCGGTGGAATTTTATGGAGATGTTATAGAAAAGATGAATATGGCGGCAAGAATAACCATGGCTTCGATGGTTACGGAGATGGACGGAAAAATTTCCTTCTTTCCCATGAATGAGACTGCCATGGATGAACTCAGAAAATATACGGATTTCCAGAAAGTTTACAACGCCGATGAAAACGCAGAGTATGCGGAAGAATACACCATAGAAACGCCATCATCTCCTCAGATTGCATGTCCCCATTCCCCCGACAATGTAAAAAGCATAGAGGAAGTGGAAGGTGTGGAAATACAGCAGGCATTCATTGGCTCATGCACCAATGGAAGATTGGAGGATTTAAGGGAAGCAGCCAGAATTCTGAAGGGAAGAAAGGTTAAGGACGGATTCCGTTTAATAATAACACCCGCCACCATAAATGTGGCGAGGGAGGCGGAGGAGATGGGTTACATGAAAATCTTCCTGGAGGCAGGGGCTATAGTGACAAATCCCTCCTGCGCTTTATGCACCATAGGGCATCCTGGCGTGCTTGCAACAGGCGATGCAACGCTTTCCACATCCAATCGCAACTTTCCGGGCAAGATAGGAAAGGGAAGCATTTATCTATGCTCTCCAGCCGTTGCCGCCTATTCGGCGATAAAAGGGAAAATATCTGACCCGAGGGAGGTATTATGAAGGGCAGGGTATGGAAATTTGGAGATGATGTGGATACAGACCAGATTTATCCGGGGGCATATCTTACTGTTACGGACGAAGAAGAAATGGCAAAATATGCCATGAAGGGGGTGGAGGGAAGGGAAGATTTTGCTGAGTTGGTTGAAAAAGGAGATATCATTGTGGCAGGAAAAAATTTCGGATGTGGCTCCTCAAGAGAACATGCCCCCATGGCAATAAAGAAACTGGGTATAGCATGTGTTATAGCAAAATCCTTTGCAAGAATATTTTACAGGAACGCCATAAATATTGGATTGCCGGTCATAGAATTAAAGGAAACGGATGAGATAAATGAGGGAGATGAGATTGAAGTGGATATG
>CAZTWM010000174.1:0-1253 GCA_964617935.1 uncultured Thermoplasmatales archaeon
CCATAGTCATAATCATTGCCATTCTTCTCTTTCTACGGAAAGTAATATCTAAAAAATGATGGTTTTAGAGTACTTTCTCAAGTTCATCATATTTCTGATGGAGAACTTTCAATGCTTCCTTTAAGGCATCCTTGGCGGTGAGAGATAAATCTGTTTCATACTGGAGTATTATCCTCTTTTCATCCCCTTCAACACTTATTGCATCTTTTGCGCATGCTTCAACACACGCCCTGCATAAAATGCAATCCTTCTCTTCCTTTACCACCAATTTTTTTCTCTTTATCTCAAGAATATCGCGGGGGCATGCAGCCACACATTCTCCACACAAATTGCAATTCTTTTCATCTATTTTTATCATGGGATAATATTTGTATCCTATACCGCTCACAACCTGCCATTTGGCATGGCTTTTGCCAATGCCCAGTTGAGCCTCTGCTTCCAGAATAAGTCTCTGCCCCTTCAGTAATTTAACGATGGGAATGTTCTTATCCACCACTGCCCACATGGGATCTTCAGGCCTTAAATCTCCCGAATAAACCGTGCATTCCCCCTCCTTGCTCAGGGTATAATGAACCGTGCAGTTTGGACACCCCTTCCCACCACATGAACATTCCTCCCGAAAATTTAGGAGGTCAAGATGTGTGGGCAATGGAATGAGTCCAAGGCGATGGGCTATTATCTCATCAAAAAGGGCTGATGTGTTGTCGTAGATGGTTATGTTTTCGATGGCAAGTTTTGGTATATCCGCCAGGAGAGTTCTCCTTATGGCATTCACAAAATAGGGATTGGTATCCTCAAAGAGAATCTTGGCATAATCATCTTTAAGTTCAAGAAATTTGAGTTTCATACCCTTCTTCCTCTCTTTCCACCCTTCTCCCTGCATCCGTCATGGGGAAGAGGTGTAACATCTTCTATTCTCCCTATTCTTAATCCTGCCCTTGCCAGTGCCCTTATGGCAGCCTGTGCTCCTGGACCGGGGCTTTTACTTCTCCCCCTTCCTATGCCCCTCACCTTTATATGGATTCCATCTATTCCCTTTTCCTTTATCTCTTCCGCAACTCTCTGGGCTGCAATCATCGCCGCATAGGGAGATGGCTCATCCTTGTCAGCCTTCACCACCATCCCACCAGAACATTTTGCCAGGGTTTCTGCCCCTGTTATGTCTGTAACGGTGATGATGGTGTTATTATGGGATGCAAATATGTGTGCAACTGCCCACTTAACCATTTTCCACCACCTTTTCTTCCTCCTTT
>CAZTWM010000174.1:1353-2464 GCA_964617935.1 uncultured Thermoplasmatales archaeon
CCTTTTCTTCCTCCTTTATCACAACTCTTTCTTCAATTTTTGGACGCATGGGGTGCATTTCATCATTGAGAGGAGATGAATAGGAATATGTAATTTTCTCTTCCTCTTCCTTTCTCACGAGATATGAAGGAACCCTCACCTTCCTTCCATCTATGGCTATGTGCCCATGTACTATGAGTTGCCTTGCCTGCTTCGGAGTTCTCGCGAGTCCATGAATATAAACGAGAGTCTGCAATCTCCTTCCCAGTACATCCTCCACATTAAGGGCTAAGACATCATCCAGGGTGGCATTGGCGGGAAGAATGCCAAGACGGAACAGTCTTTTTAGCAGGTTTTCCTTTTCCTTTTCTGCCTGTTCTTCTCCAGGCATAGCAAGCAAACGGCGTGCCTGCTCCCTTATCCTCCTGAGAAACGTCTCAGCTCTCCATACCTCCCTTTTGTTCTTCAGCCCATATTTGTAAATAAGTTCTCTCTCCCTTTTTATCCTTTCTGCCTCCCAGGGATGGGATGGTGTTTCATACTTTTTCCTCGGAAATCTCGGGTCTCCCATTCAATTACCTCCTTCCTTTCCTGACCACACCAACGGTGAGACCTCTTCTTTTATTGCTTCTTGTCCTCTGTCCCCTCACCGGCAATCCTCGCTCATGCCTTATCCCGCGATAACTCCTTATCTTTCTAAGGAGATTTATATCCTCTCTGAGGGTGAGTTCTATCTCTGTTCCTATGAGATGCTTATCCTCACCTGTAAACAAATCCTTTCTTCTGTTCCTCATCCACACGGGCAGCCATTCATTTATTCTTTCAATGGCATTGCTCAACTTCTCTATATCTTCATCACTCATATTCCCTATCCTTTCTTTTCCATCCACTCCTGTATAATTTAAAATGGCGTTAGCAACCATAAAATTTATACCCTTTATCTGCGTAAGAGCATATCTGGTAGGCTTATGACCATCTATATCTGTGGCTGCAATTCGTACAATATACTTGAATTCCTTATTTTCCTCTTCCATAGGTGGCATAAAATACCAATTGTATATTTAATATTTACTCATGTGTAAAGTAAACACAGATCGGTAACATTTCTTAAACCAATTTCCCATTCTTTATA
>CAZTWM010000175.1:0-2461 GCA_964617935.1 uncultured Thermoplasmatales archaeon
CATGAAATCATTGTTTTCAATGCCTCATCCAGTTATGACTCTGATGGCCATATAGTAAGTTATTCATGGAACTTTGGAGATGGAAGCAATGGATATGGAAAGGAAGTAAATCATTCTTACATGGCAAGAGGGAGATATCCTGTTACTTTAACTGTGATGGATGATGATGGCTCAACAAACTCCACCACAATATTTATTACTGTGACTGATAAACCAATAGCAAAATTTAACTTCACCATAAATTCCAATGTCACAACCTTCAATGCCTCATCCAGTTATGACCCCGATGGGTATATAGTAAATTACACCTGGGAATTTGGAGACGGAAGTATTGGATACGGAGTTATTGTTGAACATTCCTATGCCATGGATGGGGTATATATGGTAAATCTCACAGTATTGGACAATCAATCTTGCGAAAACTCCACTTCCAAATCTATTTTAATGGATGTCACACCACCCTCCACCACCCTTATTACATTTCCTTCCTCACCTAATGGAATGAATGGATGGTTTATAAGCAAGGTTAATATTGAAATTCAATCTCATGATAATGTTTCAGGGGTGAAAAAGATTTTGTATAAGATAAACAACGATGGCTGGAAAAAGTATTCTGGCAACTTCTCCATTGAGAAGGATGGGGTGTATACCATAACCTACTACGCCATTGACAATTCCAGCAATTATGAAGTGCCTCACCATTACGAAATAAAAATTGATTCTGGCTCACCCCATACATTCTTTAATGCATCCAGAAATCTCAGTCATGGATGGTATAAAGGAAGTGTTACCATATCCCTTAATTCCACCGATGATATTTCAGGCGTGGAAAAACTTTACTACCGTCTGGATGGTGGAGTATATGAAGAATATAAAGGAAAAATAACCGTTGAAGGAGATGGAATACACATCTTGGAATATTTTGCAACAGATGAGGCAGGAAACTGGGAAGACCTTGTCAGGAGAGAAATAAAAATTGATTCCTCCCCACCCACCATACATTTATATCCTTCAGGAGGCATATATCTATTCGGTAGAAAACTTATATCCTCAGATCTCACCATAATAATGGGGAGCATAACTATACAGGCAGATGTTTATGATGGAGGTTCAGGGATAAAGGAGGTGAAATTCTATGTGGATGACGATTATAGAGGCAATGACTCCTCCCCACCCTATCAGTGGTTCTGGAATGACTTCTCCCTGGGAAGCCACGTGATAAAGGCAGTGGCTTATGACAATGCGGGACATAAGGCAGAAAAGGAGGAGACTGTAATATTCATAAATATGGGAGGAAAGCATTAAACCTTTTCAATGGTATAATCCACGCTCCCCATTTCTCTTTTAAATCCTTCCTCAATCTGTATTTTTCCATTCATTCCACTGAACTCATAAAAAACATCCCTTCCCGCCTCTTTACACACCATGTCATAACATGCTTTATCTATTGCCACAGCATCCTTTGATGCAAGTATGCCAATGTCATTAATCAACGGTTTCCCAGCAAAAGAACAGCAGTCACATCTCGGCGTTATATCCATAAGAAAATTCATAAAAGCAATTTTTCCCTCAAATCTTTTTATCATGGCGAAAGCCGCCGTGACAACCCTGCGCTGAAATTTTTCTGATATCTCTTCTGTAAGATAAAAACATCCTTGCTTACACATCACAGTGCATGCACCGCACCCCCTACATAGTTCATAATCAATTTTTATCCCCCCATTATCCTCATAAATTGCATCTGCTGGACAGAAATCAAGGCATTCCATGCACATCACACATTTGCTTTCATCATGCAATGGTTTGCTCACCTCATGCTGCCATATTTTGCCTGCCTTGCTGCAGCATCCCATCCCCAGATTTTTTATTGCCCCGCCAAAACCCGCCATTCCATGCCCCTTAAAATGACTGAGGACAATCATACAATCTGCCTCATATATGGCTCTGGCAATGGCTATCCTTTCCCCATCCAAATCAACCATGATTTCATCCTTTCCCATGAGTCCATCTGCTATTATAACAGGACATCCCATGGAGGAAATGCTGAATCCATTTATGGCTGCACTCATTAAATAATCAATGGCATTCCCTCTATGCCCTCCATACAATGTTGTTGTATCTGTGAGAAATGGCTTCCCTCCCTTTTCTTTAACGAAATCCACGATTTTTCTCACAAAAATGGGGCGTATGTAACCTGTATTCCCTAGCTCCCCCATATGAAGTTTTATTGCCACCACATCTCCCTTCTCCACCACATTGATTTTATCCATCATTTTTTTTATTGAAAGATGGAGAGCATCTCTCGCATATGGAGTGGAGGCGGATTTAAAATATACTATGGATTCTTCCATAGTTGTGTATCCTGATTTTATTTATATTTTATACCCCGATGATTTATGAAAATTTTCAGAAAAGCATTTTTTATATACCGTTCATAATAAAACTGTGAAAAAACAACTGG
>CAZTWM010000176.1:0-2431 GCA_964617935.1 uncultured Thermoplasmatales archaeon
TGAAGAAGGACGTGAAAACCCTCTTTTCCCTCTCACAAAACATTTCAAATAAAACCTATTCCTCAGAGCAGCTGGAGCAACTTCCCGAGCCCGTTAGGAGATACTTCAGATATTCCCTACAGGAAAATCAGTCATATATAAGTTATGTGAGATTAATGCATGATGGAAAATTTAGGATTAAGCCAGGGCAGAAGTGGATGCCAATAAAAGGGCAGGAATATTTTACAGTGGAAAAGCCGGATTTTGTCTGGTTCGGGAAGGTGCCATTATTTTCTGCCGAGGATGTTTACTACAACGGCGAGGGAAATCTTAGAGTCAAACTTCTTTCTCTCATAAAAATAGTGGATGCTAAAGGGAAAGAAATTGATCAGGGCGAACTCCTTCGATGGCTTGGAGAGGCGCCATGGTTCCCCACAGCCTTGCTGCCTTCGGAAAAATTAAGATGGGAGGCAATAGATGAAAACTCTGCTAAGGCAATTCTGAAGAATGGTAATATTACTGTTGAAGGTATCTTTTATTTCAACCAGCAGGGGGAGATCACCCAACTTAAGGCAAAGAGATTTAAGGATGGCATGCTGGAGAACTGGAGTGGATTATATCACGATTACAGAGAAGTCAACGGAATGAAAGTGCCTATGCGTGTTGAGGTGATATGGAATCTCAAAGAGGGTGATTTCAAATATGTGGATTTCAGCATTAAAAAAATTGAGTATGATGTGCCAGTAAAGTTTTAAAGGAAAATGAAGAGGATGGAAACAAGGAAAGAAATCACATTATTTTCGAGAAAACCATGAAACTTTCCGGGTAATTATATGGTTTTCTTCTCTCTTATTAATCGTTTGTTACATTCTTTCCAATTTTTTGTGCCACACAGCAATTACGTCAAATATTTTAAATAATCCTTGTTTTTGCATTAGCATGGCATTGCCTGATGTACAGTCATGGAAGCCCAGTGCAACCTTCAAACTCACGAGAGTGGGAATAAAGGGGATAAAAAAGCCCGTTACCATAAACAGAAACGGGAAAAAGGTTACTCTTCTCACCACCATAAATCTTTATGTGGATTTGCCCGCGAGCAGGAAAGGAAGCGATTTATCAAGAAATGCGGAAGTTATAGAAGAGATTGTAGATGAATCCATAAGAAAGCCATCTGAGGGTATAGAATATATGTGCCAGAGAATAGCAGAGAAACTTCTCCAGCGTCATGAATACGCAAATTGTGCTGAAGTGAGTGCCTTTTCAGATTATTTTCTGGAGAGAACAACGCCGGGAGGGAAAAAAACCCTTGAACCATACAAAATCATGGGTAAAGCGGTGAAGGAAAGAAATGGGAATGAAAAAATATTCATTGGTGTGGAGGTGGTGGGTATGACAGCCTGCCCCTGCGCCATGGAGAATATAAAGAAGACTTATGGGGAGAAATATACGCATAATCAGAGAAATGTTGCTACCCTTATAATTCAGAATGATGGGAGCATCGATGCTGATGACCTGATTTTTATTGCCGAGAATGCCATGAGCAGTCCCACCTTTGAGATTTTGAAAAGAAATGATGAGATGAAGGTGGTGAAAAAGGCTCACGAAAATCCAAAATTTGTGGAGGATGTTGTGAGAGACATGCTGAAGCAAATTCTGGATAAATATGGTGATTTGGCTGAGGAGACGGTGGTTATAGCAAGGAGTGAGAGTTTTGAATCCATACATAAACATAATGCCTATGCAGAACGCACCACAACCATAGGCGAATTGAGGAAATAATTTTTATATTGGGTAGTATTCAAATTCAATGCTTGCTGAATGTGAGGAACACGGCTTCTACAGAGGCGTTAAATGCCCCGTATGCAACAAGGACGGAAAGTTTCTGATGGATGACTGGGAGGTGAAGAAATTAAGCAGCATTCTGGTAGGAATATTACGCCATTTTCCCCATCAGTTTAATATCCAGCTGGATGAGCATGGGTGGGGGGATGTGGAGGAAATAGGGAAAGCCATAAAGAACAAAATAGATAGATTTTACTGGCTGAAAAAGAAGCACATCGTTGCCTTGGCTCTAACAGATGAAAAAGGAAGATACCAGTTAAAGGAGGGAAAAATAAGGGCAACATATGCCCATACTATAGAAGTTGATTTGTCGGATTTACCAGATGCAGATGTGGAATTTCTTTATTACCCGGTTACAGAGGAGGAGTCGGAAATAGTTCTGGAACAGGGTCTCCTCCCCACAGACAGGAGCAAGGTTCATCTAAGTGGAAGCAGGGAAAAGGCGATGGAGGCAGGGAAGACAAGGGTGGACGACCCCGTCATACTCGTGGTGAATGCGAAAAGAGCAATGGAAGATGGAGTGGTGATTAAAAAAGCAGGAAAGGATGTTTATATAGCAGATGAAATATCTGCAAAATATCTCAGCATCTCAGAGGAAAAGGAGGAATAA
>CAZTWM010000177.1:0-2406 GCA_964617935.1 uncultured Thermoplasmatales archaeon
GCATGGGATGACTGCCCATATGGAATGGTGAATGATACCTATCCTGGTAGCTGTCCGCGTTATGTGGACACGGATGGAGATGGAATATGCGACCACTCCCAGCTTCCACCGGAGGAAAGAGAGGCATCCAGCAATTCTTCCTCTTCCCAGAAAACAACTTCAGAAGGTTCCCTATCCATAAAAAATTCCCCTCTTAAAGGCGTACTCATCACCTTTGTTGCCGTATTTCTTGCTGCCTTGGTAACGGAATTGATGGTCAGAGGAGGGAGGCTAAAGAAAATAACAGCAAGGTATGTGTGGAATATCCTTCTTACAATCGGATTTTTCATATCGGCAATTTCAGGAATTCTTCTGCTGTCTGTCAAGGATTCCACTCTCCTCACTCTCCATACTCTCTCATCCCTCACCCTCCTCTGGATGGGGCTGTATCATGTGATAAAGCGATTTAAATACTACATCATAATACCTGGCAAAAGAAAGGGGTAATTATCTGCATTTCATTCCTCTGAGCCTGTTCAAAGCAAATGCCACCTCATACTTTCTCGGCTCCACATATTCTCCCCTTGGAGGAAGGAGAGTAAGGAATTTCCCATCATATTTATCCATTACTTGGCAAAGGGATTTTTCTGCGAATTCTCCTGCTATCCTGTAAATTACATCTCCTATTGCCTTCACCTGCCCCCTCTCCACAATTTGCTCCACTCTACCTAAATCTATAGTTTGCATGCCAAATCTGAGTTTTTCCCTGCTCTCCGCCTTTATTTTTATTTTCCCTCTTATGGATGGGTTTATTGTCTCGGGCAATGGCTTTCTCTCCTTTATCCTTATCTCCTTCGGCTCTTCTCTTATTCTTTTGCTTTTAAACTCCAGAGCAATTTTCTTTGCCCTATCTGTAACATCTTTTGGAATATATCTGTCCATCATCAACACCAAATCTGCCTCATCAAAATATTCTCCTATTCCTCCTGCAATCATTATTATGGATATGCCCTTTCTTTTAAGAGAAGGAAGCATGTCTATGAGGGGAGTTATGGGCTCCTTTTCCTTTGGTATTAACTCCTGCATCCTTCTGTCCCTCAGCATTAAATTGGTGGCAGAGGTGTCTTCATCTATCAGCAGGAATTTTGCTCCAATTTCCATAGCCTCGCATATATTTGCCGCTTGGGAGGTGCTTCCAGAAGCATTTTCCGTGGAGAAATTTGATGTATCCACATTATTTGGAAGATTTGATATGAAGGAGGAGATGTCCACATTGGCAACATATCTTCCATCCTCAGCCCTTATTTTTACCGCATCCTCTCTTGCTATGACAAACTCCCTTCCATCTCCAGGGATATGATTGTATATTCCCATGGAAATCGCCTCCAGAAGTGTGGATTTTCCATGATATGCTCCGCCCACAATGAGGGTAAGCCCTTCCTTTATTCCCATTCCTTCTATTTTTCTATTGGGACATTCAAAGGAGGTTTCAAGGGAAGGAGGGGAAACAAATTTTATGGCATTTTCCATGGGCTCATCCTCTATGCCACTTTTCCTTGGAAGAATGGAGTCATTGGCAACGAAGGCTACAAGCCCCTCTTTCTTCAAATTTTCTCTTATGAAATTGGCATCCTCCGCCACCTCCACATGCTCCCTGATTTTTTTATATAATGAAGAATGATATATCATCGCCTCCTCAACTATTTGGGGGAGTGCCTCGAAGAAAATTTTCTTTGCTTCTCTGGCTGCTATTCTCCTTCCATGACCGGGTAAGCCCACATAAAATCTTGCCTCTATTCCCCTGCCATCTATCACCATGCTGCTTCTCCTCAAAATTTTCTGCCCCGGCTTCATTATCGTTATCATTCCACTTTTCCCGCTTCCGCTCCTTCCACTTTTCCTTCTCGCTTCCTCATAAAATCTCCTTGTTATATAATCCTCGAGAGCAGTTTTTCTTGAGTCATTCTCCCAGAATTCGGCAGGAAATTTCGCCTTTTCATGGGAAATTAAAATTCTGCAGGCTGAAGGAGGGGCAAAGGGGTCGCTCTGCACATGATCTATGACAAGTTTGAAATTCGGGAAAATATATTCACCTTCCAGAGATTTGTATGTCTTGTAACCTTTTCCATCCATTCTGGAAAGCATATTTTTCAATCTGTTCATACCCTGTTATGAAATATATTAATATAGAATTTGTGTTCAGAAGCCTTGAATCAGTGCATAATTCACCTGCAAAATTTTAAAGGAAAAACTTAAATATTACGGCGTATTAATTTTTCATGAGATTAACAATTGTTACTACAGCAATGGTTGCAGGAATACTTTTCAGCATCTTTATACCAGCAGGCACCGCTACCTTTGCTGAGGTTGCCTCCTCCTCTTACTGCCCTGATTGCCCCCCTATGAATGAAGTTCTTTTTGATATTT
>CAZTWM010000178.1:0-2400 GCA_964617935.1 uncultured Thermoplasmatales archaeon
TATTCTTCCTCTATCCTGCTCTTTATCTTTTCCACTTTCTCCGCCACCTCATCGCCTATATGCTTTCCGTAAATTCTATCTTCAGAGGGAATTATTTCCTCACTGTATGGGACGTTTACACCAGAGTCCACCACTCCTTTAAGGGCAGCAAAAATTCTTGCCCCCTTCACAGGGGTATAAAGTCCTATGTCCAGTATTCCTTCCTTTATCCCTTTTTTCAATGCCTTTTTACCAGCAAGAAGCCCAGTTAAATAGGCGGCGGGTGTATTGGAAAGGTTTCCATCCCATTCATATTTTCTCAGTTCGCTTCCCATGGCTGAGGTTATTATTTTATCCCCTTCCTTTTCATAAATGGCGAATTGAACCCTTATGTTTTTATTTGATTTTCTCACCACAACACGTGGCTTCCCAGATTTTAGTAAGGCAAGCCTTTTCCTGTAATCTGTCTTTCCCTCTCTCCTTCTCCTGAAAGGCAATCTATTCATTTTTATCGACCCTCAGCAAACCTTCCGTTTCAAGATGCAGCCTCACATGGGCTTTGCTTCTGAACTGTCCACCCTTGGCACGTCTGTAATAGAGGCGGTATGTTTTTCTATCTATTTTGCCATTATCCCTTAACTCGCGGAGATAAGCCCTTATGGGGCGTATTGTTTTTATCCATGCTCTCTTTTTTGGCAATCTTGCCGTTGCCTTTCCCTTCCTCGAGCCATGTCCTTTCCTCCTTCCCTTTGCCCTCTGAGCCATCCTTTTCCTTATCCTTCCCCTGGAATTTCCTCTTATCTTTCTCGCCTTTATTATACCATGTTTTATCAAATTGCTTATATCACTCCTTTTCACTGCCTTTTCTATCTCCTCAAGGTTATCAGGATCCATCCACACCCTGTTTTCACCGCATTTCAGTATCTGGGCAGCAAGCCTTCTCTGATTTTTCAAATCCATTTACAACACCCTGTTCAATACCCTAATACCCATTTCATCCGCCTTGGCTATTATCTCCTCCCTTTTCTTCCTCCCCACTCTCGCCCCAATTCTCACCGCTTCCTTGGAAGCATCTATGCCTTCCAAGTCCTTCACATTATACACCATTTTTTCTATGAAACCGGATGGATGCAATCCCCTCACCTTTTTAGGAGAGGCGTATCCAATGCGTGGCACAGGGGGGCGATATTTATAGTGGCGGCGTTGCTTTGAATGCTTTCCTCTTGGTCTCCTCCATTTATCATCCAGTTTTTTGAACTGCCATAACTGTTGCCTTATGAAACGAGGTTTCTTCTTTCTTTCTTCCATTAAGCGTCGCAATTCCTCATCTATTTTTGCCTTTATCTTTGAAATCTTTCCCTCTTCCACTATTTTAACTTCTTCTTCCATTTCATGCACCCTTGCTGATTATATACACTCCATCCTGAAATACCCTGATATCTCTGTTCTTTACTTTCGTGGCAAATTCTATGTTTGCCGCCGTCTGCCCCACCTCTTCTCTATCTATGCCCTCTATGATTACTTCATCACCTTTAACACTCACCTTAACATTTCCAAATATTTTTGCCTTTCTCGGAAATTTCTCACCCAGAAAGTTTTCTATTATTATCTCATTTCCCTTAACATTCACCTTCATGGGGAAGTGGGAATAAACTATCTTCATCTTATAAACAAATCCTTCTGTAACCCCTTTAATCATATTTTTTATATGGGCTGCAAATGTGCCAACCAGGGCTGCCTCTTTCTTTCTGGCAAACTCGCATTCAAGAATTATTTTATTTTCCACCTTTTCTATTTTAATTTTTGGATGATATAATACCCTTTCAAGTTTACCTCTTTTGCCCTCCACTCTGACAACTCCTTCCTTTATCTCCACATTCACGCCTTCAGGAATTTCCACTTCTTTTCTCACGTTGGGTATCATTTCAGCACCTAATACACGTATGCCAGCAATCTCCCACCTATGCCCTCCTTTTTGGCATCATATTGGGAAATCACTCCCTTGTTAGTGCTCAGCACCAGCAAGCCAAAGTTTTCTGCAGGCAGATATCTTGCCTCCCATTTTTCAAATTCTCCCCTTTTTATATGGTATCGTGGCTTAATCACATTGCAGTCATTTATATTTCCCTTTAGCATCACCCTGTATTTCCCGCCTTTTCCATCATAAATCCATTCAAATGCCTCTATGTATCCATGTTCCTGCATCACCTTAAGCACTCTACCAACTAACTTTGAAGCAGGCTTTATTATACACTCCCGCTTCCCTACATATTCTGCATTCTTAATGGCTGACAGCGCATCTGCAAGAGGATCGTTCAACATTTTACCCCAAATATACCCTTTATTCTTAAATCTTTCGCCTTCTCACAGTAGATGACCTGATTTTTCGCATTGCATGCAAAATTTCTTATGTTGGATTCG
>CAZTWM010000179.1:0-2395 GCA_964617935.1 uncultured Thermoplasmatales archaeon
GGGTGCTCGGAATTTGTGGAGAATCTATTAAGCACACAGTATAGGACTATCAATTCTCACCTCTATGGTGTAAAGACTACAAATGCGGTTAACTCCTCCAAAGCCTCACGTGAGGCGTTGAAGGAACATTTCCAGAACCGATGAAATTGAAATGAAAAAAGTGAGTAATGCCTCATGAAATCTACCATCTGACTTATTCTGTCTTTTTCCAGCAGCCTCAACGGTGAGCATAAACCCATTTAAATAAATTCTATATTACATTCATGGAGAGGTGGAGAGCATATTTTCAACTCATGCGTCTCTATGGCATTTTCATGGCAATGCTACCGCTGCTGGGCGCCCTCTCCAACGGTGTCTTCCATCATCTCCTCCTTTTATTCATTATGGGAATATCAGCCAACATCTTTGGCTTTATACAGAATGACTATTTTGATATAGAGATTGATAAAAAATCAGGATATGTGGCGGATCGCCCTCTCGCCAGCGGTGTCGTTTCAAAAAGTGAGGCAGTAACTTTGATGGCTCTGCTTTTTACAATTTCTGTCTCCATCTCACTTGCGTTCTTTTCCTATCTCTCCTTCATTTTCCTTCTACTCTATTTTTTCTTTTACACCATTTATAATAAGTTCAGCAAAAAATTTGCATGGATGGAATATGCGCTGGGAATGGCGGGAACAATGCTATTCCTCTCTGGTGCAACCTCCTTCAGCATGGATATATCAACGCCCTCCATGCTAATCTCCTTTCTTCCTCTCCTGAAATATGCATTCAATGTGGGCGTTTCAGCCAACCTCAAAGACTTAAAATATGATATCATGCAGGGGATTGTCACCACACCCTGTATATTTGGGGCATACTCAAACCATAAAATACATGTTCCAGAAAATTTCATTTTATATGGTTATTCCATTAAAATCCTCTTTTCAGTTATTTCATTTGCCGCCCTCTATTTCTATCCCATGTACATATCCCCGTTTCTAGTGATTGCTTCAATAGCAACAATGCTTTACACCATGATAAAAATCTTTGAGAATGTAAATGACCGCGCCACCATGTTATTCTATGCAGAGATACATGAGATTCTCACATACATTGCCATTGCTTCCATTATTTATGACTACGTCGCCATCCATTACAGCGTTTTTATCGCCTTTTCCATGGTTATATTCCCGCCCCTCTGGATAGTGGGTGCATTGAAAACCATGTTCAGCGGGAAACCTCTCGAATAGAATATTCTCTCCCCTGCCATTTAATTTTCCTGATAAATATGGAAGTGAGAATGTTGTAGAATATTATGAAGGAGGCAAGAGGGCGTAGAAAAAAATGATAGGCAGGATGCAGAAACTTCTCCTTTGGATATTCCATGAGATGGAGATAGGTAGCATATTCCTGCCATCCTCTTATGAAGTCGAATAGCAGAGAGGAGAGGAGGAGAACCCCTATTAAAGGGTCTATGAAGAGGAATACAAAGCCAGCAATATTGGATATTCTCAGCCCTGCATTGAAAAAGAGAGCGGTTGCCCATAAGGAGGGAAAATAATATCTGAGCCATGCAAATTCCCTGTTCATCCATTTTAAGACCTTTTTTTCTGGTTTGGACTCCACCATTGCCTGAGGAACAAACTTTATGTTAACACCATTTTCCTTCATAACCTTCGTGAGCGTCAAATCATCCACCAGTTCCTTTTTCCATATTTCTCCTATATCATATTTTTCAAATACTTCCCTTTTTATTGCCGTTGAACCGCCCCATGCAAAATTGAAACGGGGATAGAACATGACGGCGGCGATGGCGGCATTCCATACACATAGGATGGGATTATGAAAATACCATCGATAGGTGGTGGTAACATTTTCTAATGGATTTACCATATAAGAAATCCATTTTGGGTGTGGATGGATATCGTCATCGGCAAAAAGAAATATATCCCCATCCGCATTTTTTACCCCCGTTATAAGGGCTGAATTTTTCCCGCTGCATTCCTCATATTGCTCGGATATCACAATCCTCGCCTTCTTTCCTTTTATTTTTTTCTCCACCTTCCTTTTTTCTTCTTCCCCATCCACCACAACAATTATTTCATAATTGTCATAGACCTGGTTTTCAAATCCCCGCATATCTATTTCTCCCTTGGATGGAACTATAACACTCACCTTTTTATCTTCTCCTGTTGGAAATGAATCCTCATATTTTTTTCTGACAAAAATCCATGAAAAAACTGACAGGATTCCTCCTGCAAAATTAAGGATGCCTATGGCAAGTAAAAATAAATGCAATGGGTTCACAACTGTATTTCTAAAATTTTATTTAAATCTTTTCAAATAAATTTTAATTGAGATGGGCAGATACAGATTTACCGTTTTTAAATCTGTATTTTGTTATTGTTGAAGGTTC
>CAZTWM010000180.1:0-2388 GCA_964617935.1 uncultured Thermoplasmatales archaeon
CAATAGCCCACCATGTCCATGTTCCACATGAAGACCAATGTTGAGGAACGGTATAGGTCCATTCCCATTTTTTCTCCAACCCTGTACCATTGTTATACCACCATACCTGCGTAATGTTTATGCCATACAAGTCATCACCGGATACCTCAATATAGGCATATACAGTTTGATTTAGGGCAAACTCTCTTACTCTAAGCCCATGATCTTGGTAATCATTTACCCAATCTGTAGTAATAGCTACGTCCAAA
This sequence comes from uncultured Thermoplasmatales archaeon, assembly GCA_964617935.1. Taxonomy (GTDB): domain Archaea; phylum Thermoplasmatota; class E2; order UBA202; family JdFR-43; genus JAGGZK01. Next base: position 249 of record CAZTWM010000180.1, read on the forward strand.
TTTACGTCTTGAATTGTGTTATTTTTACTAAATATTTCAGAATTTGCTGGTACAAACGAAATAGCTTCCATCAACAATACTATAGAGATAGCTACTAATTTTTTCATATCTACACCTCCATTATTATAAATTTTTGCGATATTTAAGCGTTATGGCATCCGATACCTAAGATTTTGTGATATTTCCTTTATTCTTGTGGAAATTACCTCAAACCATTTCTAATGAAATATCTCACAATTCAGGAACAAAATCTCTCAAATCACGATTTTATAGGAATATCGCGAAATTTGGATTTTCTGAATTGGGCTGGCCATCCCTTAAAGAATTTGGGGGCGAAAAAGCCCAGGCTGATTTTCTTCTGAATGTTTCAACTCGTCTCACCATTGAAAAAGGTGTAAAATTACTCTGTTTGGCTACTGCTGGCTGCATGACATCAACGAGAATGATTATATGGGGTTGATAAAAAGGGATGGAACTGAAAAAATGGCTTATGAAGTATGGAAGGAAATATCAGAAAGAGGAAACTGAATCTGTTACTGGGAAGGATGATGCTCTTTTCTGAACCCCTTTGCCACTATGTATATCTCCGAACTCTGTTTTCTGCTCGCTTTTGGAACATATGGCTTCACCATCCCGAAATTTTCCTTCACCTCTCTCAAAAATTCAGGGTAATCCTCGCCCTCAAAAATCTTGCACAAAAAGTTTCCTCCCTCCCTCAAAAATTCTCTTGCTATTTTCAGGGCATTCTGACAAAGCCACACACTCCTTGCCTGGTCCATGGTGTAATTTCCACTTATATTTGGAGAGGCATCGCTTATTACAACATCTACTTCATCAACATATCTCCTTATTTTTTCTATGGTTTCATCCTTTGTTATATCTCCTTTAACAAAAACAACGCCCTCCATGGATTCCATTGGTTGAATATCCACTGCTATAACCATCCTAGCATATTTTGCAGCAATCTGGCTCCATCCTCCTGGGGAAGCGCCCAGATCTATGATTACTCCTCCCCTTTTAAGGACACCATATCTTTTATGTATCTGAAGAAGTTTGAACGCGCTCCTTGCCCTGTATCCCTGCCGTTTTGCTTCCCTGTAATAATAGTCTCTCTTCCTCTCGGAATACCATCTTGTCATCACAGCACTATGTCCAAATCAAGTTCCTCAGCCAGCTCCTTATATCTATTCCTTATGGTAACTTCCGTAACTCCTGCCACATCTGCCACCTCGCGCTGCGTTCTCCTCTCGCCGCATAAAATGGAAGCGATGTATATGGCGGCGGCAGCCACTCCTGTTGGTCCTCTTCCTGATGTGAGTTCCTTTTCCTCCGCCTGCCTCAGAATCTCCAGTGCCTTTGTTTTTGTATCCTCACTCAGAGTGAGTTCGCTGCAGAATCTTTCCACATAATCCTGGGGGGATGTGGGCATTAACTTGAGAGCAAGTTCTCTGGCAAGGAAACGATATGTTCTCCCTATCTCCTTCCTGTCAACTTTTGAGGATAGAGCAACTTCGTCAAGGGTGCGGGGCACACCACACTGCCTGCATGCTGCATATACGGCTGCTGCTGTAACGCCCTCTATACTCCTCCCTCTTATGAGATTTTTTTCCACAGCCCTTCTGTAAACCATTGCCGCCGCCTCCCTCACATTTCTCGGGAGAGCCATGTTGGATGAAATTCTGTCCAGTTCTGAAAGAGCGGAGGCAAGATTTCTTTCTGAAGCCCCTCCAACCCTTATCCTTCTCTGCCATTTTCTAAGGCGGTAAAGTTGTGCTCTGTTCCTTGTGGGTATTGACTTTCCATAACTGTCCTTGTTCTTCCATCCTATGACGGTGCTCAATCCCTTATCTGCTGCTGTGTAATCGAGAGGAGCACCAGTCCTTGCCCTCTTTTCCCTCTGCTCTGGATCGAAGGCACGCCATTCCGGACCCTGATCAATGTACTCATCATCTATTACCAGCCCGCAGTCCTCACAGACCAGTTCTCCTCTTTCATAATCCTGAACAAGATGCGTTGACCCGCATTCAGGACATCTTTCAATCTCCTCAATTTCAGCCTTTTTTTTCACCATTTTCACCCCAAAATTTTTAAACTTTGTGGTAGTATAAACCCTTTCATATATAAATGTTTCGCCTTATGC
>CAZTWM010000181.1:0-2357 GCA_964617935.1 uncultured Thermoplasmatales archaeon
TAATCCCCATATTCCAAAGGAACAACTACCTTTCCATCTTTTCCCACCTCAATTGCCCTTCCTTCCCTGTACAAACAGGCGGTGAGGGCGCAGAGATATGCATCCAGTTCATGTTTATTCCTTGCTTCTATGCCCAGAATGTCCCTCATTTCCTTCCATTTTCTGGAGTAGATACCGAGAATTTTTGCAGTTGCTGTGGGAAAAACTTCAATTATCCTTGCATCACATTCTTTCTCAATTTTTTTCAGAAGTTCCCATGCTCTCTCTGTAAGTTTTCTCATTCCTTTCATGGTGGGGGGCATGGCACCGTATTTTTTAAGCAATTTATCCACATCTCTTACTTTCACCTCTTCCATTAAAGGAGCATCTATGGCAATCACTTCCATCTTAACCTTTCTGATTATTTCCATAATCTCTTCATCGCCATATACTGTATCAAGAGAAATTTTGTTTTCATACATCATGCATATTCCTGTTGGATTTTTTGGAAGAGCAGCAAGGTCTATTCCCATAACTGCATGACATTCAGCCATATCAAAAAAGTTTGCTCTGCCTGATTTCATTTTCTATTCTTTTGACTGTATTCCAACTTTTTCTTATATGGGGTGGCGTTTCCCCATATTTCTTTATCCAAGCCTTTATGAATTCTATGGTCCTCTCATCACTTGGATATCCACTTCCCATGGGCATGTCAAGTTTTTTCTCAAGTTCCTTGGCAATTCTTTTAATCCTCTCATCCCTTTCCACCTTTGCCACTATGGAAGCAGCAGAAACTATGGCATATCTATCATCTGCCCCATGCTCACATATTATCTTACAATCATGCATGATGGATTTGCCAATCAATTCTTTAAATGCCTCCTCATTGGCGCTTGCCGCATCTATGTAATAAACATCCGCCTTTTCCATATTTGCAAGTTTTGCAAAAATATATGCCTCAAGTTGATTCATACTCATTATCTGGCGAAGATTGTCTATGTCCTCCGCCTCCACCACTATGAAATGATGTATAAAATTCTTCTTTATATACTCCGCCAGCCTCTCCCTCCTCCGCCTTATAAGTTTCTTTGAGTCCCTCACCTTCACCTCCAGAAGTTTATGTTCTTCCTCTGCGTTCATCCACACTCCTGCCACCACCATCGGTCCTATTACGGGTCCTCTCCCTGCCTCATCCATTCCACATATCATTTTATCACAATCTCTCCATATTTTCCTCCTCCTCCAGGAATAATTTTTATGCTACCCTCTCTAAATTTTTCAATGGCATCCGCCACAACAGGAGGCGAGGCACGCTTTATCTCGTCCATATCAATATCGAGGAGTATTTCAATCTCACTGCTTTCCTTCGTCATTTCCTCCCATCTTTTTCTGACAATGGAAGAATGCTCTTCTTCATTAATGGCAACTGCTATTATTTCAGCCAGGGGTAGAATATGTATATATTTCCCCCTCCATGAAGGATGCATTACTTCCTGATCGGCAATCTCCTCCACCCTGTCCCTGACACCTTTCTTTATCACCCCTCCACATCTGCATCTCCACCCCATTTTCATTGCTTTCTTTACATCATATTGTCTGTAACAGGAAGTGCATGCTGTTCTATTATATTTTCCCTTCTCGGGCGGAAAACCAACATTATATTTTATTCCTCCATTCAATATGGCTTTCTTTATGGCATCCCATGTCACCTCCTCCACCTCCATGCGGTTGAATTCTCTTCCCAGACGATGGGGGGATGGAGAATGGGCATCGGAATTGCTGAGAAAGGGAATGGAATGAAGTTCCCTTATTCTATCAGCATAATTGCTGTCAGCGCTCAAACCAAGTTCCAAAAAATGTGGCTTTTTTCCATAATAATCCATTACAGAATCAAAATAGGCGTATAGAGAAGTCCATGGTGTGAAGGCATGGGCGGGTCCAATCAGGGCATCGCATTCCATGGCTATGTCCAGAATCTCCATTCCATTCATATGAAGAGATGGTCTTCCCTCATGTTCCATATTATCCGTCCTTTTTTCAATCATCTCCTTAAATTGGTTAACAGAGTCAAAATCGGGAAAGAGGAGAAGGTGATGAACTCTGTGCAAGTCTTCCACCTCCACACTCAAAATGAAATGTATTCCGTTCACCTCAATCGTGCCGTCATGGTAATACTCCTTTATATGTCTCTCCCATAAAGGATGGAGGCAATCGCCTGTAGCCACAACCTGCAATCCTTTCCTCCTTGCCCCTTCTGCAATACTTTCAAGATTTATTTTGTCTGATGTGCCTCCTGAAAAGGGTGAATGGATATGTAAATCGGCGTTTATCAGCATAATGAAAAAAATTTTATAGTATAAAAATTATCCCTGTTCATG
>CAZTWM010000182.1:0-2356 GCA_964617935.1 uncultured Thermoplasmatales archaeon
TGTGTGGCACAATCTATTAAACCTGGGGCAGGTTTAATTCTGTCCCACAGCCGGTTGAGGGTGTAGAAAAGCAACCTCCTGTATGAAAATCTGCCAGAGGAGGAAAAACTTCCCTTCCACAAAAAATATAACACACAGCCCTATCATGAATATGCTTCGAAGCCATTATGCCATGGATGTGAGCCCAGAAATGGACGGAGAAAAGATAAGGGTTGCGGGATGGGTGGAGGACATACGGAATCTGGGTGGCATCGCCTTCATAATATTGAGGGACAGGAGCGGAAGAATGCAGATTACCGCCATCAAAAAGCAGAATGAAGAAATTTTTAGGGAAATCACCTCACTGAACAGAGAGAGTGTTATCTCCGCCTTGGGAAAATGCCAAAAAAATGATAAGGTGATGAATGGCTGGGAACTCCTGCTGGAGGAGATGGAAGTTCTCTCCATAGCCCAGACACCCCTTCCCATGGGTGTGGTGGATAAGGTCAATGTGGACTTTGACACCCGCCTGGACAACAGAATAATAGATTTGAGGAGAGATGAGACGAAAGCAGTTTTCATGATTCGCCACACCATGCTGGGGGCGGCGGCGGAGTTTTTGAGAAAAAATGGATTCATAGAGGTGCATACCCCCAAGATATCCGCATCCTCTTCCGAAGGTGGAACGGAGGTTTTCAGGATAGATTATTTTGGTAACGATGCCTATCTGGTGCAGTCCCCTCAATTGTACAAGCAGATGCTTATGGCTTCAGGGCTGGATAGAGTGTATGAAATCGCCTGGTATTTCAGGGCTGAGGAGCATGACACCTCCCGCCATTTGAATGAGTCAACTGCCATTGACATAGAGATGGCATTCATTGAGAATGAGGAGGATGTTATGAAAGTGGCGGAGAGGCTGACGGATGCCATCATCCAGAAAATTCTGGAGGAAAACAGCAGGGAGCTTGAGGTTCTGGGAGTTAAGGTTGATTTGCCTTCTTTGCCCTATCCCCGTATAAAATATGATGAGGTGGTGGAGATATTGCAGAGAGAGATGGACTTCAAATGGGGTGATGATTTGGGCACAGATGAAGAAAATTTACTGGCAAAGCATTTAGATTATGAGATTTATTTTATCACCCGCTTTCCTTTAGAGGCAAAGCCCTTCTATGCCATGCCCTCCGGTAAGTACGCAAGAGCTTTTGATTTAGAATTCAAAGGAATGGAGATTTCATCAGGGGCGCAACGTATCCATGATTATGAAATGCTTGTCAGCAGGATGGAAGAAATGGGTATGAAGGTGGAAAATTTCAAGGATTATCTTAACGCCTTCCGTTATGGAATGCCTCCACATGGCGGCTTCGGCTATGGAATAGAACGCTTATTAATGCGGCTCCTCAACAGAAGCAACATAAGGGAATGCATTTTATTTCCAAGAGATAGAAAGAGGTTGAGACCTTAATCATCGCATGTATTTCCTTGCAAAAACGGCTATATAGACAGCCCACATGAATGTGCCGAATATTGCTTCCACCGATGCAAAGAATTTTCCAATACCAATGGGATGAAAGTCGCCATAGCCAAGGGTTGTGGCGGTAACAATGCTAAAGTAAAAATAATCCCAAAAAGAACCAACTTTCACGCCATTAGAAATGAAGTAAAGAAATGGAAACAGGGCTAAAACAACACTAGTCCATAAAAGAATTGCTCTTCTCCAGTTTGTGCCATATTCACATGTTAAATCAGCAAGGAAAAATTCTGCCCCCTATTCCCAATATGCTCCATACTGTAATAGGTAAATATAATAGAATATCTTTTTGTTTCTTCTTATCTTTCTCATTTATTACCTTTTTGAATATTTCTTTTATTTCTGAGATATGTAAAATAATTTTTAACATTTTCTCCAATCTATAGTGTAAGACATTTATAGTTTCATTGCATAATATTTTATGGGAGGGGATGCAATAAAGGAAATGCAGGTGCTAAACGATGCATTAAAGAGGATAAAGGATGGGAGAGAAAGAGATAGAATTAGAGGCGTAATTTTGATTAAAAAAGGTTATAATGTTCATGAGATAGCAAACATAATGAATGTTAGTGTGAGAACAATATATAATTGGAAAAAAAGATATGAAAAGGATGGATTAAAAGGATTAAAAACAAAACAAAAACCTGGAAGAAAAGGAAAACTTAGCCCTGAAGATATGGAAAATCTGAAGGAACTACTCAAGAAAAAAGATTACTGGACAACACGAGAGGTAAAAGAGTTAATAAAAAATGAATTTGGCATTGAATATACTTTGAGACATGTTGCAAGAATATTAAGAAAAATCGGCATGGTGTATCAAAAACCATTTGTGTATGATTATAGAAGACC
>CAZTWM010000183.1:0-2343 GCA_964617935.1 uncultured Thermoplasmatales archaeon
CCCAAGGGTGTTATGCTGACTCATTACAACATTGTGAACAATGCCTACTGGGTTGGTGAATACATAGGAATGACCTCTAACGATAGACTATGCATTCCCGTGCCATTCTTCCACTGCTTCGGCTGCGTTCTCGGCACATTAGCAAGCGTTGTTCATGGCGTTACAATGGTACCAATAGAGATATTCGATGCAGGCAAAGTGCTGGAGGCTGTGGACAGAGAAAAATGTACCATTTTGTACGGCGTTCCAACCATGTTCGTGCGCGAGTTGAATCATCCTGATTTCGACAAATATGATTTATCATCATTAAGAACGGGCATAATGGCGGGCGCCCCCTGTCCCATGGAGGTGATGAAACGTGTTATGACAGACATGCATGCTGGGGAGATTGCCATTGCCTACGGGCTTACTGAAGCATCTCCTGTTATTACAATGACAAAGAAGGACGATCCCATAGAAAAGAGGGTTGAGACGGTTGGCAAACCCTTGCCCCACATAGAGGTTAAGATAGTTGAACCCGGCACGCTGAAGGAAGTTCCCCGCAACACGCCTGGAGAACTGGTGGCTAAGGGCTATAACATAATGAAGGGCTATTACAAAATGCCTGAGGCAACAGCAAAAGCCATAGAGAATGGATGGCTCCACAGCAAGGATCTGGCTAAAATGGACGAGGACGGCTACGTTTATATCCTTGGCAGGGTGGATGACATGATTATAAGAGGGGGAGAGAATGTTTATCCACGGGAGATAGAGGAATTCCTCTATACCCATCCAAAGATAAAGGAAGTGCAGGTCGTGGATGTCCCTCATCCTGAGTATGGGGAGGAGGTGGCAGCGTTCATTCAATTAAAGGAAGGAGAAAATGCTACGGAAGAGGAAATAAAGGAATTCTGTAAGCAGAATATAGCCAGATATAAGGTGCCAAAGTACATATTCTTTACCAACGAATGGCCCATGACAGCAAGCGGAAAAATACAGAAATATAAATTGAGGGAAATTGCAAAGGAAAAACTGGGAAGAGGTTAGAGAAGGCGAGGGATATATTCCGATGCCCTCTTTATTTTCTCCATTGCCTTCTCCTCTATCTTTTTGATTGTCTCCTCATCACATTTTGAGATGGAGAGATATCCGCTGCTTTCCGCCTCCCTCAGCAGCATGCCATCTCTTGGAGGAATTATTCCCAGGGCATGTTCAAAGGCCTCGCATGAGGTGATTGCATGGGCAGCGTGGCATATGCCACATACTCTCATCACCGCCTCTATAACAAAAATGGGGCTTTTCCCCTCCACCATTTTTTCAAAATCCTCTAACAGGGGCGGTGGTTATGAAAAATGTTTCACCATCGCTGCGAATAAGCTCTGCCCTCCTCCTATCCTTACTATCCTCCCTCCGTTATTCACGGTTGGTTATGCACAGGAGGTTTATAATACTTATCAGTTGGCTTTATTATCCGCATGTTGAATATCCGCACTGCTTGCATATCCTGCACCCTTCTTCATACACCAGAGGGGAGCCACAATCGGGGCACACGCCCACAGGAGCCTTTTCCGTCATCGCCACTGGTTCAATTACCTCTTTCTTCCCCTCTTCAAAAAGGTCAAGGCGTGCTGGCTGGATTTTTTCTCTTCCCTTTATATGATCCTCTAATGCCTTTGCGATGGCATCCGGACATGAAAGCACCGGCCCTCCTCTTGCCAGCAGTGGATTGGGACACCTTATGGCTTTGAGCTGCTTTATTATATCATTGGGTTTGACACCACTCCTCAGGCAGAGAGAAACGAGGCGGCCAACCGCCTCCAGTTGAGCATCCGCGCACCCTCCTGCCTTGCCCAGGCGGGCGAATACCTCAAAGAGTCCATGCTCATCTTCATTCATTGTCACATATAAATTCCCGCATCCTGTGGCTATTTTTCTCGTCACCCCCCTCACCACCGCAGGGCGGGGTCGCGGTGCCGCCTCCTTTCTTTCTTCTTTTGTGGTGAGAACCTGCTCGGGTCTGCTTCCGTATCTATAGACGGTGATGCCCTTGCATTTTAACTCATAGGCAAGCAGGTATGCATTCCTCACATCATCTACTGTGGCATTCTCCGGAAGATTTATTGTTTTGGATGTGGCATTATCCACATACTTCTGAAATGCTGCCTGCATTCTTACATGCCATTCCGGGGAGATGTCAAGGGCTGTGACAAAGACGCGTTGCACCTCCTCAGGCACCTCCTCCAGTCCCTGCACGGAGCCGTTGTTCTCTGCTATTTTATTCATTAACTCCTCGCTGTAGAAGCCCATCTCCCTTGCGATTTCCTCAAAATAGGGATTTGTTTCATGAAGTTTGTCGTCCTTGTC
>CAZTWM010000184.1:0-2268 GCA_964617935.1 uncultured Thermoplasmatales archaeon
TGGATGAATTGCTTATAAATGCAAGGCAAAGCATACAGGAGATAGCCAAAAAATGCAAGACATACAGGCAAAAAGTTTGGAGGAAAATAAAGAAGATGGAAGAAAATAGAACAATTTGGGGCTATACTGCTGTTGTGAATGAAGAAAAAATTGGATGGAAACTTTTCATAGTTTTCATGAAAATGAAACCCCTTACGAAAGAACAAGTTGAATTGCAGATTAGCAGGCATAGAAAAGATGTTCCAGGGAAGCTTGCAGTTCGCCTCATCGATGCCTATTATATAAATGGAACATATGACTGGGTAATCATTTTTGCTGCGAAAGATTGGGCAACTGCAAGAAAATATTATGATAACATAAGAAAGGAATATGAAGAATATCTTCTGGAAAAGCCAGAAATGCTGGATATCATTTTTTCCACTATAAGATGGGGAAAAGTTAATCCAGAAATAGAAAAGCTATATGAATTTGTGTCTCCATAAATAGGTGTATCAACCGGGTGGAAAAATCTTGGAATGCATAAAAATGTTGTAAATCCGTTCAATAAGATGCTAAAAGAGAAAGCGCAAAAAGTATTAATGTTTTCATGGTTATTTTGGTGATGAAAAATCAGGAAGTGGCTCGTATATTATATGAAATTGCGGATTTGCTGGAAATTCAGGGCATTGAATTCAAGCCCCGTGCCTATAGAAAGGCTGCTCAGAATATAGAAGGGCTGGGCATGGATATTGAAGATTTATATAAAGAGGGAAAACTGGAAAGTGTGCCGGGAGTGGGAAAAAGTATAGCAAAAAAGATAGAAGAATATCTGAAAACAGGCAGGGTGAAGAAACTGGAGGAGTTGAAAAAAGAGATTCCTGTGGATATAGAAAGTTTGATGGAGGTGGAAGGACTTGGACCCAAAATGATAAAGGTGCTGTATGAAAAACTTGGAGTGAAAAACTTGGATGATTTGGAAAAGGTGGCGAAAGAGAAAAGGATAAGGCATCTGAAGGGATTTGGAGAAAAAACAGAATTAAAAATTCTGGAAGGGATAGAAATCGCCAGACAGAGGCAGCATCGCTTTATTCTCGGCTATGTTCTTCCTGAAGCAAAAAGAATCGTGGAGAAATTGAAGCCGCATGTAAAAAAAATAGAGATGGCAGGCTCCATAAGGAGAAGAAAGGAGACAATAGGAGATATAGATATTCTTGCAGTGGCAGAGAATGCCGAAAAAATAATGGATATGTTTGTGAGAATGGAGGAAGTGGACAAAGTGCTGGCAAAAGGGGTAACGAAATCATCTGTTCGCCTTCATGGAGGAATACAGGTGGATTTGAGGATAGTGCCTGAAGAAAGTTTTGGCTCCGCCCTCCAGTATTTCACAGGTAGCAAGGAGCACAATATAGAGGTGAGGAAGGTGGCAATAAAACATGGTTATAAACTCAATGAATATGGGCTTTTTGAAGGAGACAAAAGGATTGCTGGAGAGGATGAGATGGGGGTATATAAAGCACTGGGGATGCAATGGATTCCCCCTGAGATGAGAGAAAACAGGGGAGAGGTAGAACTGGCTCTGGAAAATAAACTGCCGAAAATTGTGGAATATGATGATATAAAGGGAGATTTGCAGATGCATACCCAGTGGAGTGATGGTGTCAACACTATAGAGGAAATGGTTGAGGAGGCAAGAAAACTGGGGCATAAATTCATAGCAATAACAGACCATGCAGGAAGTTTAAAGATAGCAGGAGGAATGGATGAGGAAGAGATAATTGAGCAGGCGAAGGAGATAGAGAAATTAAGGGAAAAATACGATGACATTTATATTTTCCATGGAGTGGAGGCAAATATAATGAAGGATGGTACTGTAGATGTGGGAAAGGAGGTTTTGAAAAAAGTGGATGTGGTTCTTGCAAGTATTCATTCTGCCTTCAGGATGGAGGAGAAGGAAATGACAGCACGCCTTTTAAAGGCTATGGAAAATGAATATGTCGATATAATTGCCCATCCAACATGCAGGGTGATACAGAAGAGAGAGCCAATAAAGGTGGATATGGAAAAAGTGATGGAAATGGCAAAGGAAAACAACATAATCCTTGAGATAAATGCATATCCAGAGCGACTTGATTTGAACGATGTGAATGTAAAAATGGCTGTGGAACATGGTGTCAAACTCTCCATAGGAACAGATGCCCACAATAAGGAGCATCTTCGCTTTTATGAACTGGGCACAGCGGTGGCAAGAAGGGGATGGGCAGGGAAAAAAGATATCATAAACACATATGA
>CAZTWM010000185.1:0-2268 GCA_964617935.1 uncultured Thermoplasmatales archaeon
AAATGAAAAAGTGAGTAGTGCATCTTGGAATCTGCCATCTGACTTATTCGCCTTTTTTTTCAATTTCTCTTTTTACCATTTCCACTGCCATCTTTTTTGCTTCTTCCAGTTTGCTTGCCTCTATTCCCACCTGTCCTATTGTTGCCCTCCCGCCTCCTCTGCCCCCCATTCTTTCTCCTATTTCCTTTGCCATTTCAGAGCAATCCATGGCTATATCAGGGGAGGAAGCGATGGTAATTATTGCCTTGTTTTCCTTAACACTTCCTGAAATAACCACCGCCCTCTTCTTGGTAAGTTCTTTAATGGCGGATGAAAGTAGATTGTCCTGCATTATTATCTTCACTCCTTCATACTCCATTGCCACCCCACCAACATTTTTCTGCAAATTTTCCACTTCCTTCCTCGCCGCCTTCCATTCTTTCAGCAACTTCTCCACCGCCTTCGCCACATTATCTGGCTGAGTTCCAAGAAGAGAGGCAGCATCCTTCAGCATTTTCTCCTGTTTCTGGATATACTCTATGGCTTTCCCTCCAGCGCAAAATCTTATCCTCTCCACTCCATCCTGTAAACGTTCTATTCCAACTATCTTTATCATTCCTATTTCAGCAGTATTGTTTACATGAGTCCCCCCACATGCCTCCACGTCTATGCCTGGAATGTTTACTATTCTCAAAATACCTCCTTTGGGAGCCCCGCCCTGGTATAATCGCATCCCAAACTTTTTCTCCGCTTCATTTCTGGGCATAAAACTTTTTTCCACTTCTATACCTTTCCTCACAATTTCATTTGCCACCTTCTCTATCTCCCTCGCCTCCTCCTCACTTATTCTTTTATAATGTGTCACATCCAGCCTTGCCTCATTCTCGTCCAACTCGCTCCCCGCCTGCCATATGTGGCTGCCAAGAATGCTGCGGGCGGCGGCGTTTATGACATGCGTTGCTGTATGATGTTGCATCATGGCATAGCGGCGTTCCCAATCGATTTCTCCATGCACCTTTCCTTTTTCCAGTTCATCATCCACGTAATGCACTATTGCCTTCCCACTTTTTTCAACTTTCTTTACCCTAACCTTTTTCCCGTTCTGAATGAGGTAGCCTGTATCATGCCTCTGTCCGCCTCCCTCGGGATAAAAGATGGTCTCATTAAGGATAACTTTCTCGTTTTCAGAATAAACTATGGTGGCATCAAATTCCTTCGCATATTCATTTTCATAATAGATGGGATTTGTTTCATATGGGTATTTCTCCTCTCCATTTTTTTCCTTTTTCTCCGCCTTCAAATGGCGCTGGGCAACCATTGATTCAAAATCAGCGGGAACATCTATGGGCACAATCTCCTTCACCACTTCAGGATGAATGCCATGGGAATCATATAATTCTATGAGTTTATTCACACTTATTTTTCCCCCTCTCGAAATCTCTCTTTTAATCATCGCCCTTCCCTTCTCCATTACATTGTGGAATTTCTCCGTCTCTATTTCAAGAATTTCCTCCAATCTTTTCTTCTCTCCTTTCAATTCAGGAAAATCAGAAGAGAGATGTTCTATGTGGGCATTGACTATGGAAAACAGGGTGTTGTCATATCCTATTTTTTCCATGAAGCGGAGAGCCCTTCTTATAATCAATCTGGCAAGATAACCCGCTCCAGAGTTTGAAGGAACTATACCATCTCCCAGCATGAAGGCGAGGCATCGAGCATGATCGGCGATGGCGTAAATGGCTTGCGCATCTTCCTTCTTAGCATTCTCCTTTATCATTTTTATGGCGTAGGGAAAGATGGCGTCATAGACAGTGTTGCTCCCATGAGTTATCCATACTATACGCTCAAGTCCATAGCCTGTGTCCACAATCTTCATGGGCATCTCTTTATAGCGAGCACCCTTTACCTCATAGTTGCCCTTCTCATCTTCCCGCAGATTCATGAAGACAAGGGTCGCTATTTCCAAGCCATGACTCAAAACTTCCAAACATGCTCCAGCATTACCGCCGCCCGCCCATTCCGCCTCTTTGTATGAAATGGAGTCAATGCCTATGCCGGTGAAAAAGTCATGGCAATACTCGGCTGTCTCCTCAGTCCAGTAAATCTGCTGGCTGTTGTTAAAGGCATGATGCCCCATCATTTCAAAGAGGGTGAGGTGCCTCCCGCTCCTCCCCACTTCATCCAAGTCATTGAGGCGTATGCTCGGCTGGGAAATGGCAAGGGGATTGGCAGGTGGAGGAACCTCGCCGGATGTAACATGGGGCTGGAAGTCAGCAATGGAGGCGATGG
>CAZTWM010000186.1:0-2260 GCA_964617935.1 uncultured Thermoplasmatales archaeon
AAATAAAAGAAACGCCACTCAGTTCGCCCATCATTCATCATCTTTCGGCATCACGTTCATCATCATAGTGGCATTTAATGAATACAAAATGGATTAAAATTTTTTGGAACTAAGTTAAAATTGTATTTTACTAATTTTTAAAAACGCTTTCCCATAGGCATACATGAATAAAAACCGGGCTAAGGCATTGATTACCCTTCTTTTCATCATCATTCTCCTCTCCCCCCCATCTTTTGTTATGGGGACATATGGGAAAACAGAAAATGAAAAGAACTATGGGCTCGAAATGAAACCCAGAGAAGGAGATTTTTCCATTTTATATCCCCGTTGCTCAGACCCAGCCATTGTGGAAAAAGGAGCGGAATTTGACATCATAATTGAAAAATGCAATTTCAGTCAGGTTATGGCAAAAATAGAAACGGCATATGAAAAAGTGGTTGACGAAATTTATCTTGATGTGATGGGTTATGAAAAGGGGGATGAAGTGGTGGTGCATGTGGAAGTGCCAAAAAATACCCCCCAGGAATTGTATAATCTCACTGTAATAATAAAAAATGGCGATTATTATTCAAAAACCCAGCCGAGGGCGGTGAGCGTGGTGGACAAAATAGATGGAAATTTTACCTTTGTTCATCTCACTGACTTTCATATAGGGGATATAAGGGGATTTAAGGAAAATGTGAGGGAAACAATAGGATGGAAGGCGGCAAAAAAATGTGTGGAGGAAATAAATCTCCTTCATCCCGATTTTGCTGTTATTACTGGCGATGTGGTCTTCGGGCAACTATATCCCTTTGAATACTCGGTGGAATATCCAGAGTTTTACAGAATACTTCAAACCTTCGATGTTCCGACATTCCTGTGCCCTGGAAATCATGATGGATATGTTCAAACTTTTCAGGATGGTTTTACGTTATGGCAGAAATACTTCGGTCCTCTTTATTATTCCTTCGATTACGGAAAGTCTCATTTTGTAATGGCAAATTCCTATGACTGGCCCTGGATAAGCAGATTTGGTATTTCCTATTTGGTGTTTAACTGGGGTGGTTATATAGGGGAAGAGCAGATGTCATGGATTGAAAACGATTTGAAGGAAAGCGATGCAGAGATGAAAATCATAGCCCTGCATCACAACCCCTTATGGGACACCAGAAATGATTCACTTCTCCACAATGGATATGTGGGGAGGGAAAAACTTCTTTCATTGATAGGTGAGTATGGAGTAGATGCTATTCTGGATGGGCACGTTCATTATGACGATGTTACCATAAATAATGGCACCATATACATAACCACAACAACTGCTGCAAGCAGTCTGGGCAGCAACGACGCCTACTGGGGCTATCGCCTTATAGAAGTGAAAAATTATACCATATATTCATATAACTATAAGGAACCGAAATTTTCCATCCCTTCCTATAGATTGAATATTTCTCATGAAAGTGATTTTAGGGTAAATGTGGAAAACAATCTGGATATGGACATGGATGTGCATTTAAAATTTGTCATACCATCAGGGAGAGATTACACCATAAATGGAGGGATACTGGAAATGGAAAGGAAGGGAGATGAAAATATGGAAATATATGTTCTCTCCCACATAGAGAAACATACGGAGAAAGAGATATACGTGGAGTTACTCTGATTCAATGCGGGGTGCGAGAAGATAGAGTATTTTTATGTTTCCATCTGCCATCTCAAAGGATATTTTTACAGGATAGTTATTCCCGAGGTTTATGGTTATCTCCTCACTTTTCCCCTTTGCAACCTTTATCATGTCCCGTAGATAATCCAATGGATACATGCTTTTCACCATTTCCTCGCATTTAAGAGAAATGAGTTTTTCCTTGGTGAGGGTGAGTTCAAGGACATCGGCATCTCCCTCAGTCATCATCTGAAATCCTTCCTTATGGGCTATGAAAGTTATATGGTCTGATATTGTTTCTGCAGCCCTTATTGCCTGCCATATCTCTGATGTGGGAGCCACTATCTCTGCAGGAAAGTCAAGGCTTGGTATTTTTGTATCTGCCATTTCCGATGTATCGAGCAATGGGAGTTTCCTCCTCAGATTTCCTATGTTCACCGTGAGACGACCCTCATCCTTATTGTATTCCATGCTAACAATATCATCTCCTCCTGCTATCTTCAGTATTCCATTGAGTTTATCCAGGTCAACACCTATTTCTGCATCTTCTCCACAGTTGTATTCCTCAAAAGCCTCCTTCCTCAGTTTGAAGTCAATCATTCCCACATGGGCTGG
>CAZTWM010000187.1:0-2230 GCA_964617935.1 uncultured Thermoplasmatales archaeon
GTGGACAAATATGCAGGGGATATGACGCCCTAATTTCTCCTCCTTTTATTTTATATCCCGAGTAATTTTATTCCTGCCATGGTCGCTGTTGTTACTATAATGGCCGCAATGCATATTCCAATAAAGATATAGAGCAGTGATTTTTTAAACTCCAAGCCGAAGAGATAGGCTGCCAGGCTGCCAGTCCACGCTCCTGTTACTGGTAGGGGAATGGCAACAAAAAGAATTAATGCTACACTCTCCCATCTCTCTATGCTTTTCCTTGTCCTTTTCCTTGTATGCTCAAAAATTTTATTCAGCATGTTATCCCAGAATTTCCATTTTCTCAACCATTTTTCCACTGGCTGGAGAAAAAGAAGAATGAAGGGCACAGGAATGAAATTGAATATTACTATTACAGGAATGGAAATGTATGGATTCATTCCATAACTTCCAAGAGCAAGAGGAATGGCTCCCCTTAATTCAGAAATTGGCATCATGGAAAGAAATATAACCCAGAACCATCTCATTATGTTAATCATTTTATCATTTTCCCCATTCCTTTTCTGCCCATGAATTCATAATTCTCCACTATTTTTTTGCCTCTCAGGTAAACATCCTTTGGATATATGCATTTCATTCCCTCATACGCACTCCATCCACATTTTGAAAGAGGTTTTATTTCATTCTCTGCTGAAAAATCAACCACGATAAAATCCGCATCTTTTCCAATTTCAATACCACCTTTATTTATTCCAAAGAATTCTGCAGGTTTTTTGCACACCAAGTTGAGCATTACATCCATTCTCAGCTTCCCTTCCTTCACCATATAAAGCAGTATGGGAAGGGTTGAGCCCACTCCTGGCATTCCTGAAGGAGCATATTCAAAATTTTCCTTCTCTTCCAGTAAATGGGGAGCATGGTCAGATTCCAGAATCAGAATTTTTCCATTGACAAACATTTCATACAATCTCCTTCTTTCTTCTTCCTTTCTCAAAGGAGGATTCACCTTTCCCATCGCCTGATAACCAAATTTACTCTGGATAGAAAAAAGAAGATGATGCAGGGTTGAGCCAAAACTTGCTTTTCCATTTATTAATTCAACCGCCTCTGGCAGAGTAACATGGCAGAAATGAATCTTTGCTCCTATATCTTTATTTATTTCCAGAACTTCCTTTATTCCCATTATTTCGCAATCCTTCTTCCTGTTTCTTTCATGCTCTTCCAGGTTTTTTGCATTTCTTCTTTCAATGCATTCCTCCATTTCTGCATGTATGGCAATCGGTTTTCTTGCCCTTTTAACCTCCTTTAGTACATCTTGAATTTTCTCAGGAGAACAGAAAATTTCATTGTCCGAGGAAAGAAATGTTTTATAGGCTATACAATCCACGTCATATGCCCTCTCCTTTATTCCTGCATATAAGCCATAGTCGATGCATGCCTTTGTTTCTATTTTCCTCACCTTTTCATTAAATGCATTTTTAGAAAGAATAGGAGGTTTGTTATTTGGCATGTCCAAAACGCATGTTATTCCTGCCATTGCCGCCGCCCTGCTTCCTGTAAAAAAATCTTCCTTGTATTCATAGCCTGGCTCCCTGAAGTGGACATGGACGTCTATGCCGGAAGGGAGTATAATGACGTCTCCATAATCCTTTGCCTTTCTTTCCACAACTTTTTTGATTTCTACTATTTTTCCATCTTCTATTCCTATGCATGCATGCTGAATGATGCCCATGTAAATTCTCCCGCATATGTAGTCCATCTAAAAAGAAATGGGAGGAAGTATTTAAAATGTTGAAAATATTTTTATTGTGATTCATATAGTGGGGGCAGGTCCTGCAGGGTTAATAACCTCTCTCTTCTTACTGGAGAAGGGCGAGGAGATTCATTTACTTGAGGGCAGGGAAAGAATAAAAAGCAGTGCATGTGGTGAGGGATGCGATGCAGCCTCCCTTAAAAAAATTCCCTTTGATTCCATGCCATACATTTCAAAAGAAGTGGAAGGAGTAAAATGTTTATTCAGAGAAAAATATTTTTATGGGAATAAAAAAGGATATGTTCTCGATCGCCAGAAATGGCTTGAGGGGATGGCTGATGAAGTAATAAGGAGGGGAGGAAGAATATCATTTTCATCGAGAGTGGAAAAAATTAACTCCCATTTTTTATATACGAAAGGAGAAAAAATAAGATATGATGTATGCATAGGGGCAGATGGTCCTCTTTCTGTAATAAAAAATTATTTTGGCAATAG
>CAZTWM010000188.1:0-2225 GCA_964617935.1 uncultured Thermoplasmatales archaeon
ATTCCTTTATCTCATAACTCCCCCTGCTTCCATCCCAGATTTTCTCTGCTTTGGTTATCTCAATTCTTTTTTTATAAAGGGGGCAGTCAAGAACCATTGTTTCATATTCCCCTCCCTCTCCAGCAGCATTTATTCCATACTTTTCATTCAGTTCCACCAGGTCCTCAATGCATTCCTCATTTATCTTTCTACCCAGCCATTCTTCGCCCATTCCATCGGCGGCGACAGCAGTAATTATAATCTCAAAGCCAGCATGAATCATTTCTTTAAGCAGCTCTTCCTGTCTTTTATGCCATAGAGGTGTGAATGATTTAACATTAATTTCATGGCATATCTTCTCTATCCTTGTCCTCTGATATTCACTTGCTACGGCTCCTGAAACAACCGCTTCCACCCTCGCCTCTTTTATTAACTCTTTTAAATCTTCTAACTCTTCTTCCTTTTCTGCCCTGCTTTCTTTCATGAGAAGGGGAATGTCCATCGCCTTTGCTATGCTTGGCATGATTTCAATATTTTCCTTATGATACATCCAGGAAAGTTTTTGTGGGGATATGGAAATGAGATGTGTTATCTCCCACCCATAATTCATGGCTATGAAGGTAGCATATAAAGAATCCTTTCCTCCACTTATTAACGATGCTATTTTCATTTCATGTCATGCTCATCCTTTATTTCCCCGAATATTTCCTCTATTAAATCTTCCAGGGTGACAAGTCCTATTATTTTTCCATCCTTTGCCTGTATCACCGCCATGTGAACCTTCCTTTTCTGCATTTCCCTCAGCACGTCATCCACCTTCATTCCAGGAGATATTTTCAGTATGTCCCTCATTATTTCCTTGAGAGGTATATTTTTATCCTTTGTAAGAGCATCTTTCACATGAACCATCCCCACCACGTCATCAATCCCCTCTCTGCATACAGGAAAGCGAGAATAACCTGTCTCCACGGATTTTTTTATTAAATCTCCCACGGTGTCATCTTCATTCAGATAAACCATTTTTTCCTTTGGCATATATACTTCTACAGCCCTTGTTTCGTCAAAATCGAAGATTTCCTCCACCAGTTCTTTCTCATCACTGTTTATTGTGCCTTCCTTTACACCTATGTCGAGCATTGTTTTTATTTCCTGTTCAGTAATCACATTTTTTCTCGCCTTTTTTATGTCAAAAATTTTTATGATGGAATTGGAAATGAATGTGAAGCCCCTGGCGGCTGGATAAAAAATCTTTTTGATGAGGTTTATATGGGGTGCCATCTTTATGGCAAACTCATCATTGTTTATTCCTATGGATTTTGGAGTTGACTCACCAAATATTATTATGAGGAGGGTCATAACGGCAGTGGCTACTCCCACTCCTATATTTCCAAGAAAATGGGTGGCAATCACTCCCGCAATAATGGATGCTGTTATATTCACAATATTGTTCCCAACAACTATGGCACTCACCACCTCATCAGGCTTTTCAAGCAATCTATCCAATATGATTGCTTTTTTATTGCCTTTTTTCACCTCCTCTATCACCACAAGTCTATTTACAGAAACAAAAGCCATTTCCGATGCGGCAAAAAATGCAGAAAGAATTATTAGTAACGAGATTGCCAATAAAGTTATAATTTCCCACAACATATTTTATAAAATTTCTCCTCCATATCTAACTATATTTTTTGAACCCCATTTCTTCCGCCACTTCTCTGAAGCACTGTCTGCATAGATGCATTCCATATCTTCTTATAATTCCTCTTTTCCTCCCGCATCTCACACATCCCTTGTTTCTTCCATAATCCTTCTGCTTTTCCTTTATTTTCATTCCACCACCTCTACATTGAATCTGCTTTTCATGAATTCCATTGCTTCCTCCCTGGTTACTCTATGCCTCGCTGGTATTTTTGTTTTTCTCAATTTCCTTCTCTTTATTCTATAACCATTTCTCTCCAAGGCAACGCATATATCCATTCCAAATATCCCTATCTCTGGATCATATTTCATTCCTTCAAAGTCGGTGTGCTCTGTTATGCCAAAGGAGAAGTTGCCCTCTTCATCAAAGGACCATTCTGGCAACTTATTGTTCCTTACCCACAATGCTTTCTTCAAAAATTCTTCAGCATCCTTTTTCCTAAGCGTAACCTTACATCCTATGGGCATTCCCTTCCTTATGCCGAAATCCCTGTTCGTTCCTTTGGAAATGGTCTGCACAGGTTTTTTGCCTGTAAGCATCTCCACTA
>CAZTWM010000189.1:0-2214 GCA_964617935.1 uncultured Thermoplasmatales archaeon
AATTTTATGCCCCTCTCTTTCCAGCCTCTCTCTTTGTCTCTCCACTCCACCGGGATATTTTTCATTTAGAACTCCTTTTCCCTTTAAAGTTCTCCAGTATGGCGTCTTCTCTCCCATTTCCTCTGCAGCATTTGCCACAATCCAGGCAAAAATGCCCGTTGTTATGGGACATGCTGTTTCCACTCCATACCTTTTTGCCAGCACTTCTCTTATAACATTTATTGTGATAATCTTCCCCTCTGGAACAGAATCCATTATCTCCTTCACTTCAAGGGGAGAAGGAATCACCATCTTCCCCTCGCCCAGCCTTTTACTCATTTTCTCCGGCACATCAACAATGCGGGGCAAATCTTTGCTTCCATACAACTTCTCCTTCCATGTCTTTTTCATTCTATCACGATATCAATGCTATAAAATCTGCCAGTTTCATTCCCTTCCCCCACCTCATTATGTAATTTCCTCCCCTGCTCTTCTCCAGTTTGGGGAGAAGGCGATGCACCCTTCTTCCAACACCTTCCACATTTTCCATTTCAAGGGTGAATATGCGCCATGCATCTCCTCGCTTTCCTTTAAGGCGATATGCAAAAATTGGGAGTACTCCAGAAGCACTGCATCTCTCCCTCATCTCTTCCGCCTTGCGCTGCATCCTTCCTCCTTCATGGCTGAACAAAATTTCCTCCTCCTTCCTCACCTTTATCTCCACTATGAAGGAAATATCGCCCCTTATTGCCACTATATCTGCTATCCCCAGGGAGCCTGCTGCCCTCACCGTTATAAAAGGGCGATGGAGGATGAGATGGTATTTTTCCCTTTCCTCTTCATTCAGACTTCTGCAAACTTTCTCTATCACCTCTCTGTTGCCTCCCAGTATTTCTCTCAACTCTCTCTCATATATGCTCATTACTCAGTAACCTCCTATTTTCAGCGATGGGTCGCCCAGCAGAACAAACCCTTCGATGGTGTGGAGATGCCATCTCTCATAGGGCTTACCAAAGTGTTCCACATATCTCGCCACTGCATTTTCCCAGCATTCTCCAACATGTTCCTTCCCTTCAACGCCATATGCATAGAAAAATCCCAGTTGCATGTATCCATAGCCCGATTCGACGCAATCTGGTTCATCCACTCCATCTCCATCCAAATCTCCTTCATTTCCTGGAGTGGCGACGGGAAAGCAGGTGTATCCCATGGATGCAATGCCACCTCCATTATATTTTCTGGCAAACCACCAGCTAAGCCCTTCAGGCGAAGGAATATTGCCCGTCCATGGATGAACTGTCAAACTCACATTGAACATGGCTGTGTGGCAGCCACCAAAGAGTGCTATGGGGTATTCTTCATTGAAGAAAAATGGATAGTCCCATACTCCTATTCCCTGCTCCCATTTATCAAAGCCATCTGGCTTGTGGGTGCTCCAGTATAGAGGACTTCCATGGCCATGGACGTGAAGGAAGGTTGCCCCTTCATTTATGCCATCCTTTATGGCTTTCGTTGTCACATCCATCTGGCTGGCATAAACCTTGTATGCATCATAATCCGGCAGATATTCCATGGTCTTGTCGCACACTATCTCCCCCTCTATTCCCTCCATTTCAAAATTGTCACCGCCAGAAAGCACTATTCTTTTGCTTGTATGACTATTTTCATATTCAATGGTTTTCTCAACCATTGTTTTCAATTCCCAATTATTTCTACATGCCCATCTGCCAAGATAAACATCTGGATATAAATCCACATTGTCCAGCATCTTTCCAGAACTTCTCCATTGAGAAAATATGTCATTTCCATCTGTATCCCATGATGAAAAGGAGTAGTTTGCATCATATATGTCGGCAAAATATAAATCACTCACATATTTGTTTTCATCGGCCCAGTAAACATTGGCATATCTCACCGGCATGAGCCACTCCTCCCTTATGCCAGGTTTTCTCCCACCAACCAAAAGAACATATTTTATTCCCCATCGCTCTACAGACTCTTTAATAAAATATTTTAACTTTTCCGCATCATCTCTTCCTTCAACAGGAAAATATGTTCCACTGATTGCCTCATCCAGAGTAACAATTTTTGTTTTTATTCCATGATTTTCTTTATGTTCTGCTAAGGGTAGGAGAGCATTATACCATCCCATTCCATACTTGTACTTATCTGGGCAAACAATGAGCAAATCATATGTATCAACGTTGAATAAAGGTGAAGAAGGTGGTTCATAAC
>CAZTWM010000190.1:0-2179 GCA_964617935.1 uncultured Thermoplasmatales archaeon
AAAATGACAGGATTTCATGCTCTTGAAAATGAAAAGGTGGAGAGGAAGTTAACGCCACATCCTCTCTCCTTCATGCATCTCCATGCCCTGTGGATTTTTTTAACTGCATGGGCAGCATTCCTTGCATGGTTCTTCCATTCGTCCTACTGGCAGAAGATGCCCGACATGGATGTGCTGCAAATAGGTGGCGCCGCCTCTTTATGGCTTGCGGGGCTTGTTCTGGGAGGTGTTGTGGCATCCCTTTTAATGATAAGATGGAGGATTTTTTTTATTTATATGGCAATATTTGCGGCGGGCATGCTTCTTTTCTGGATTGGAGGAGTGATGGACTACCTCACCACCTTCATTCCCCTCTATACCCTCATTATTTCCTTCATCGGATTTTTCGTTGTTGAGATTTACAGGAGAAGCCATCGCTATTTCATAACCAACCTTCGCATAGTAACGAAAGGAGGGCTTATTCTAAGGAGGGAGAGAACGCTGAGATACGACAGAATAGCAGATGTTGATTACTCCCAGGGAATACTGGGCAGATTATTTGACTACGGAAATGTTGTTCCCATAACTCAATCTGGCTTTGGACTGGGCAATGACACAGCCTTTGCAGCAGGCGGGGTGGCAATGGAGACAGGAAAAAAGAGAAGATTTGGCATATTCGGATTTGCAGGCGGTGGCAAGGAAGTGCAGACACCAAGGGCAAGAAGTTATTACGAACTTCATGGTGTGCATCCCTTTCACGAAATAAAGGTGATTATGGAAGAAAAAGTACAGGAAGGAAGCATAGCACCCTATGAAAGAGAGCAGGTTCGCCTTCAGAAGGAAATGCTGGATTTACTGAAGGGAGAAAAAGAAGAAAAAGAGGAGGATTAATCAATCCATTTCATTATGCCTGAGGTGGGCTTCCTCGGCAACGGCTTTTTCGGCACCTTCTCGGGGTAACCAAAAACAATGCAGGAAGCGATGTGATGATTGCTGGGCACTCCAATTTTTTCCCTCGCCTCTTCATTCATCTCCAGAAACTTGGCAAATCCTATCCAGCAACTTCCTATGCCCATGCTCCAGGCGGCGAGCATCATGTTCTCGGCGGCACAGGCACATGACTCATCATTGAATGCCCTGTCCTCTGTAATAATGAAGATAACAACAGGTGCTTCATGAAATATGACGTCTTTGCTTGATTTGGCAACTGCCTGAAGGAAAAGAAGTGTCTCCCGCTCCTCCAATTCTTTATATTTTTTTCTAAACTTCCTTCTCTTCTTCAGAATCCATTCAATCTGTTTCTTTGTTTCTTCGGACAGTTCCTTCATTAATTCCTTATTTGTTATAACAACGAATTTCCATGGCTGCCTGTTCTCGGCGGAGGGGGCATATTTGCCTGCTTCAATAATTTTTTCTATGGTTTCCTTTGGTAATGCCTCTTCTCTATAATTTCTTATGCTTCTCCTGCTCTTTATGCATTTCATCACTTCTTCCATGATTTAAAGGGCGAGATAGAATAAAAATTTATGGATATTGATAAAAGTTCGATAGATTTATTATAATTTTTTTATTCAATAAATATGGTGCAAAGATTATCCATTTTTGTTATCATAATGCTTTTGTTTACATCTTTCCCTCCACCACCTTATGAAGGCAGCGCAACGAATGAAAACTTCTCAGCCTTACAAAAATCTCATGTGGTTGTGGCTTTGCTGGACACGGGCATAAATCCATATCATGAAATTTTTAGG
This sequence comes from uncultured Thermoplasmatales archaeon, assembly GCA_964617935.1. GTDB lineage: Archaea > Thermoplasmatota > E2 > UBA202 > JdFR-43 > JAGGZK01. The sequence continues at coordinate 1,731 of CAZTWM010000190.1, forward strand.
AGAGAGAAGATGGAATGCCCTTCCTATTTCATCCAATCCCCCTCCATCGTCACATTAAACCTGACATTTGGCAGAGATTACGAAAAGAATGTTCAATCGGATGATGAAATTTGGAAGAATGTAAAGCCAAATACTCTTTACTGGTTCAGTGAAACAAATATTATTGCAATAAGTTTTGGAAAATTTTCAGAAAGCGGAGAATACATACTCGATCAGCAGGGTCATGGAACAGGAACTTCTTCAATCATTGCTCAAGAAAATCCAGATACAATAATTTTGATGATTCAGACAAATGCTGAAAATCTTACAGAGGCTTTATCGTGGGCAGTGAATCAGTCATGGATAGATATTATTTCATCCCAGTTTTTTTATAAACATAGTATTACAGGTTCATATGCGGAATGGGAAAAATATCCTGAAATAGCCAGAAGAGGGGTGGAAAATGGAAA
>CAZTWM010000191.1:0-1038 GCA_964617935.1 uncultured Thermoplasmatales archaeon
GAGGAGGCACTGAAGATGACAAGCAATATTGTAGCATCCTCGGAGAGAATATATGCCATGGTGAGGATATCACAACTATTAATGGATGGAGATGAAATTGAGGAGGCAAAAAAGATATTGGAGAAAGCAGAGAAGACAACACAGGAGATGCATGATGGCATATGGAAATTTATTTCAATAAAAACCGTTGCATATGCCTTTGCAGATATTGGCGAGGCAGATAAAGCATTGAATTTGATGGAGTATGCGAAAAATATGGCAGAAAAATTTGATGAGGAAGATGCTTCCGTTGCCTATACTTCAATTGCTCAATTTATGATAGAGCTTGGGAGGTCAAATGAAGCCATGGAATTAATTGAAAATATAAGGGAGGAATATGATAAAGCATGGTTGCTATCAGATGTTGCTTATGTGAAGGAAGATGTTAACTTACTCAAAAAGGCAGTTAAAATAGCAAGGAAAATGGAGCCCACCTACGAAAAAGTTAGTGTGATGACCAAAATAGCATCTATAATGGTAAAATTAGGAAATAGAAAAGATGCAGATGAATTGATCAAGGAATGCATCAAAATTTTAGAGGAATTAGAACATAAAATGGAGAAAGCAATGGCTATGGCTGTAATTTCTCATGCAATGTTTGAGAATGGAGATGATAGATACAAGGATGTTATGAATAAATCCATGGAGATAGCGAAAAAATTGGAGGGTTTTGAGAAAGAATATGCATATCCTTTAATTGCCCGCGCCCTAATTGAAATTGGAAAAATCGAGGATACAGTGAATTTCATAAATGATATAGAAAACGAGGAGATAAGAGCAGCAGTATACATATCCATTGCAAATGATTTAATTGAGGAAGGAAGAGAAAAAGACGCCATGAAAATTGCTGAATTTATGAATGACAGGCTATTAAAGGAAAGGATAAGAAAATAAAGTTGGCAGTTCCTTTTTACCTGACACAAGATTTTTAAAATTTAAATGGATAGCACAGTAGTGAATAGTGAAATGAAAATAATTCGAGATAATTAAAAAAAAGAG
>CAZTWM010000191.1:1048-2161 GCA_964617935.1 uncultured Thermoplasmatales archaeon
GATATTTCACGATAATTCTGGAAACGAAGGTTATATGAAGGAAAATTTTAGATATTTAGAGTTAAGTGCCATTGTCACAAAACATAGGCGGTTGAAACTATGATTAGAAATCGAACTCATAGAAGGGATGAGATAATTACCACGATTAGAAAAAGGATATCAGAAATAAATGAGCGTTACAGAACAGGGCCGGACTTATACTTTTACAGAAGATTAATGAAGTTAAGAGAGGTTTCTAATAATGTTGAGTCATTTTTAAGAGATGATTATCACATTGAAATTCTTTATGCCACATTAGTATCTTGGGATATGAACTCACGACGTGCAAAAATGAAATATTTCGACGAATTTAAAGACGATATTCTATCGTGTTTGGACTTATTTAAGAAAATAGAAAATCTTGAGAGAAGTAGTGATATTGACATAAATGAGTTGAAATCAATTTTAAGAGAGACTTATAAAAGTTTAAATCTAATGAAAACTGGCGGGAGACTGGTCTCCAATTCAAAATTGTTACATTTTCTTTTTCCAAACTTACTTATGCCCATGGATAGAACCAATACCCTTTCTTACTTTTATGGTAATATGGGCGAGTCATCAAATAAATATATTGAGATTATCGAATTTTCTTTAGAGATAATTAATATGCCTGAAAAGTGGGAGAACTATTTGGATGATAGATGGAATAGTACAGTTCCCAAAATGATAGATAATGCAATTATATTGCTGATGAGGAGGAGTATTAGATGATAACGGCACTTACCAAGTGGATAATATGGCTACGCCCCAAATTTGGAAAGACAAACTTCACATCTCTGCCACCCCCTTATATGTCCCATCCCTCAATTGAAAAGAAAATATTAAAATTATAGCCGAGATAACATGAATATGGAAAAGAGAGATATGAAAAATAAAATCTGGATGAATGGGTTTTTAGGATTTCTGGGATTCCTTGGTTTTCAAGCGTTTATTTTGCACAATCCATGGCAGTTATTTTTCCTCTGCTTTTTTGGATTCTTCGCCCATTTCAAATATCTCAAAGAAGAACTAAGCTAGTGGGGTGCTCGGAATTTGTGGAGAATCTATTAAGCACACAGTATAGGACTATCAATT
>CAZTWM010000192.1:0-2149 GCA_964617935.1 uncultured Thermoplasmatales archaeon
CCGATGTTACTTGACAATACAAAATACAATGCTATAAATATGTGTGTTGTTTTTAGCTTAGATTTACGTAACCCCAAGAAAGAATGAATATTCATTGGCAACTTTTGTTTATCAATTTCTTTTCATTTAAAAATTTCTCCCATTTTTACAGATACGAAACTCCCTTTCTTTGGCATCTTTTTAGATTCGGATGTACTCCAGCCATAACATACCCAAAAATGATAATGGACAAACGGATAAGGTTTGGAGTTATCAGAATGAAGGGAGAATGCTTTTATTTGTGTACTATAAGGAGAAAGGTATATTGAAAGAAAGATGGAATAATCGCATCAACATTGGAAAATGCCCCATTAATTTTTCAAGAAATGTATGGAAAGGGTTGTCGCTTATTGTCGTCTTTGGCGTGCTGAGAGTCACTCTGAGAACTACAAAATCATCGGGATTTTGTTTATTGACTATCTTTATTTCTCCCTGCTTGACTGCATTCACTTCATTGGGTGCTGTGACGGTTACATTCACCATGGTTACCCAGTCCTCAGGAGTCAAATCCTCACCATGGGAAGGTTCAAAACTCCAAGTTCCCCAATCGGGATAATCTACTATTTCCCAGTCAAGTTTCGAGTAAGGCAAACCAGCATTACGCAGTTTGATATAGCCTGTTTTTACCGATCCTGGCTTCACTTTTTCCCAATTTAGCGAATATTCTGTCACTTCAAGATCTGAACCATATTCAGAGGCATCATAAATTCTTATTTTTTCTACACGAATATATCTTTCGAGAGAGACATTAAAGGCATCAATGTAACATGTGCCAGAACCTCCAGTTGCCTCTATATATGCCTCAAATAATAGAATAATTGTATAAGTACTTCCATTTCGGTAACTATCTAAATCTATAGAAAGTGGATTCTCAGTATAGTTGAAGGCATATTCAGTGGAATTTTTTTCCTGCCACCACTCTTTCAATATTCTTCCATCTCCACCGTAAAAACAAAAGGCTCGAATTCGGGTTTTACTGGCAAGTTTAAGATCGTCAAACATCTTGATTTTTCCAGAGAAATAAAACTCTACCCTTGGCTTATCATAGGTATGGGTTGCCACCGTCGTTCCTCCAATAGCAGCATATGCATATGCTTTACCCCATTCAGAAACATTCATAGCACTTACATTCAGCATACACAGCCCTGTATCATCAGCATAGGAAACGTTGTTCCACTTGTGCTTTTCAGAAGAATTAATCTCCCAACCCCATCCATAATCCACATAACCAAAAGGGGGTGTAAAAATTACTTCATAATCCAAACTATTTTGAGAAAAATGTTTCTTGGATGGATTATTGACACATCCCATGGTATTCTTTATTTCATTAATATCACAATCATTGCAATTGGATTTAATATCTCGGGAATTAGTAATGGAAATAATCGAAATAGAAAGCATCATTATACAACTTGCCACTACAATTATTTTTTTCATTTTTACCTCCAAATTATTTCAATTATACCGGGTTTATAAACCTTGCTAAAGCATTCCATATCATTCTCTTTGGCATAAATTTATTCCTAATTCAAAAGCAAAATTTATACTGGAAAAATTTCCTTCTGGAAAATAGGATTACGAAGATGAAATATTCTTTTTCACCATTCGATGGGCACATATGAAGGATACCAGTCGAAATTCACCCATGGAATGTGAAAATCCGAGGCTTGAGAAAACACAAGATTTCCCCATATAACCTTCGGTCCAAATCCCTTGTAATCATCCCAGTAATTTCCCATCCACTGATTGCTAAAGGAATTCAATATCATTGCATTGTTTTTGTTATTTCTGATGTTGTTACACCTGATAATATTTTGAAAGGTATATTCCAGACGTATGCCATAGCCATACCCCCATGAGCCGCCGGAGGAACCAGATATGGTATTATATTCAATTAAATTTTTATTTGCACCAGCAATTCTGATGGACCATTCAATGTTATTGGAAAAATTATTGAAGCGAACAATGTTGTTATCTGAGAGGGTGTAAAAGGATAAAGAGTAGTATCCATGGTCGTGAATGAAGTTACCCATAATTTGATTGTCATGCGAAAAGGGCCAAAAACTCATACATACATAGTTTTTAGACATATCATTGTTTTGTATGATGT
>CAZTWM010000193.1:0-2103 GCA_964617935.1 uncultured Thermoplasmatales archaeon
ATAAAAATTGCCCTGAATGTTGTTCAGACACCAGAACTCATAAGGGAGGGCTTTGCCAGAGAGATAATCAGAAGAATACAGGAAATGAGAAAAGAGATGGATCTGGAGATGGAGGAGAGAATAGAGGTGGAGATGGACGCCGAGGAAGAAATGCTGGAGGGATGGCTGGATTATGTTAAAAATGAGACAAGAAGTGATGAGATAAAATTTGTTGCTGAGCCAAGGGGAGAGCATGTCAAAAAGTGGAAGATTGACGAAAAGGAAATCACCATAGGTATAAGGAGAAGTTAATTCAAAAATTGGAGGAATAATTTTAACGTGCTTCCCACCATATTTTAATATCTTTTACATATCCTATAAAAACATCCATGCAGAAAAAAGATACAGCTTTTTATTATTGTTGGCAACTGCAACCATATTCCTATAAAGTTTCTCATCAGCAATCATTTCCATGGCTCTATTATCACCTTTATTGATTCTCCTGCCTCCGCCACCATCTGAAATGCTCTGGGAGCATCCTCCATTCCAAAACGATGAGTTATCATATCATCCACCTTTATTTTCCCCTTTTCAATTAATTCAATAGCCTTTTTTAAATCATGAGGTGAGGCGGCATATGTGGATTTTATTGTAACTCCCTTATGCCACATATCAAAGAGGGGCATACCTATTTCAATCCCGGGTTTTGCCGGAGCGAAAAAGAGTATTGTCCCGCCCCTTCCAATCAATTTAAACGCCTGTGAAAAGGCGGATGGCGCCCCAGTACATACAGAAATGAAATCTGGGAGACTGCCATTGTTTGCATCCCTTATTTTTTTCTCCATTTTTTCATCATCTGCTTTTATAGCCAAATCAGCACCAAATTCTTCAGCCTTTTTGAGACGATAATCGTTTATGTCAGTTGTCATTATGGTGGATGCACCCATTGCCTTTGCCATTTTAACATGTAGCAAGCCCGTTATTCCGCTTCCCATTATTAAAATACTTTCCCCCTTTCCAAACCCAGCAATATTAAACCCTCTTACAACACATCCGAGGGGCTCTATAAAAACAGCCTGATGATATGTCATGTTTGGAGGGAGTTTGAATGTTCCCTTCTCAACATTTATGGATGGAACCCTCAAATACTGGGAAAATCCACCCGGGTAAAAATTTGTTGATCGCAGGGTATCACACAACGTCTCCTGCCCTCTGAGGCAATATTTGCATTTTCCACATGGAACGTGATGTGAAACAAAAACTCTCTCTCCCACTTTAAATTTCTTTACCCTGCTACCCACCTTTACAATATCCCCAGCCATCTCATGTCCCAGAACGCGGGGCGCCTTCTTAATGCGATACCATTCCATGACATCGCTTCCACAAACACCACATGCCATAACTTTAACAAGAATTTCATCATCTCCAATTTCAGGGATATTCATCTCCTCTATCCTCACATCTTTATTGTTATAATACATGGCAACCTTCATGAGATTCATATGTCCTGAAATTTTTAAAGATTGTGTAAGGGTATGATGAATGGAAGAAAATGCCATGATAGTGTTAAGTCGCCATATAACAAAAACTAAAAGCATGTTTGGCATATTTTAAAGATGACAGAGGGAAGATTTGCCTCCTATTATGACATGGCTTTTGAACCTTTCCTCAAAAGAATTCAGAGGAGGATTTTGCATGTTGTAAAAAAATATGGATGCAAAAATGTGGTGGATACGGGATGTGGCACGGGAATGCAGACAAATCTTCTTTACAAAAATGGAATTGAAACAATGGGTGTGGATAAAAGTGATGCCATGTTGAAAGTGGCAATGAAAAAGGAGAAAGAAATACCCTATCTTATTGCTGATATAACATCATTGCCGCTCGCCAACGATTCCTTTCACTGTGCCATACTTTCCTTCATCTTTCATTTAAGCAGTTATGAGAAAATTGAAAAAATAATGGAAGAAACAAAAAGAGTTGTAGAGGAAGGAGGAATATTAATAATAACAGATTATGGATTCCCCGCTGGCCTAAAAGGCAAAATTTTTTCTGTTGTGATAAATACAATTGAAACAGACTTTTCCAGAATTATCTGTTAAAAAGTCATAGAAATGTTTATCA
>CAZTWM010000194.1:0-2090 GCA_964617935.1 uncultured Thermoplasmatales archaeon
ATTCTTTCCTCCTCTTTCTTATTTCCTATCTCAGAAAATCCTGAAGAAATTATTATGCAATATTTTACTCCCTTTTCTCCGCATTTTTTGACTGTATCACAAACAATTTTTGCTGGTATGGTTATTATTGCCAAATCTATTTTATCTTCCAGTTCTTCAATGCTTTCATAAACTTTCAACCCTAGCAATTCTCCTCCCTTTGGATTTATTGGATAAATTTTTCCTTTGTAGCCACCAGCAACTATATTTTCCACTACCTTGTATCCTATCTTCTCAGGATTCTTTGACGCTCCAATGATTGCTATGCTTTTTGGTTCAAACAAAGCCTTCATTATATCACTTGAACATTATTTTCAGATTACAGATACCATCTTCCATCTCTTTTCTAACATCAAACATACTTTCAAATAAATGGAGCATTGGTTTGTTATCAGCCAGAACTTCAGCTGTGAAGCCCAGTATGCCCCTCTTTCTAGCAATCTGGGTGAGGTATCGTAGCAATTCTCTCCCTATCCCTCTGTTCTGATAATCATCTCTTACAACTATTGCCACCTCTGCTGTATGTAAATCCTCATTCAATGCATATTGTGCCACACCAACAACCTCCTCTCTTTCCTCTTTTGGTATTACGGCGAGCAAGACCATCTCTCTCTGATAATCTATCACGCAAAATTCCTGCAATCTTTCATGCGGCATATCAGTTCTTGCCGAAATGAATCTTTTGTATATTGTCTGATCAGACAAAGAATAGAAGAAATCTTTAAGCAAAGGCTCATCACTTATTTTAACTGGCCTGATGAATATCTCCAGTCCTGTTTTGGTTGTTTTCCATGTCTCCAGCTCTTCAGGATATTCTCCTCTTGTTCCTGGAATAATTGCCTGATCCTTAAACACAAGATTATATTTCTTTGCCTCCTCAAGAAGCCACGCCCTGAATTTTGGATGGGCTATGGCTATCAATTCCATTGTCCTCTCCCTTATGTTTTTTCCATGAAGATGTGCAATTCCATACTCTGTGACAACATATTGAACATCCCCTCTCGTTAATGTGATGCCAGCTCCCTCCTCTATAAATGGAACTATTCTCGACACCTCCCCATTTCTGGCTGTGGAAGGCAGGGCAAGAATGCTCCGCCCGCCGCCGAGCACGGCGCCCCGCATAAAATCTGCCTGTCCTCCTATTCCGCTGTAAAATGTGTGTCCTATTGATTCCGAGGTTGCCTGCCCTGTCAAATCAATTTGGAGAGCTGTATTAATTGCAATCATTTTTCTATTTTGGGCAATGATAAGGGGATTGTTTGTATATTCAATGGGATGAAATTCAAATTCGGGATTGTCATTCAGATATTCGTATGTCTCTTTTGTTCCCATGCAGAAAGATGCAACAGCCTTTTCTCTATGAATTGTTTTCTTTTTGTTGGTTATGATTCCTTCTTTCATTAAATTTACGATTCCATCAGTTAATAGCTCTGTATGAACTCCCAAATCTTTTTTGTTCTTCAGACTGGATAGAACTGCATCAGGTATGCTTCCATATCCAACCTGAATCGTTGAACCATCTTCAACAAGGCGGGCAACATATTTTCCTATTCTTTGTGAGATTTCATCTGGAACAGATGATGTATATTCAAGAAGTGGCTCATTATAAGGAATTAAAAAATCAACATCCTCTATATGGATAAAACTATCTCCATGGATGCGGGGCATATTCTCATTAATCTGAGCTATAACTATGCCTGCATTTTCAGTGGCAGATTTAACTATATCCACGCTTATTCCATAACTCATGTATCCATGCTTATCTGGAGGAGAAAGCTGTATCAATGCAACATCTATTGGAATAATTTTTCTTCTGAATAAATCCGGAACTTTTGAAAGAAAGATTGGCGTGTAATCAGCCAGTCCTTCATTTACTGCTTTTCTTGTATTTGCTCCAATAAAAAATGCATTGTGTCTAAAATTCCTCTTGAATTTCTCCTCAGTATAAGGAGCAACCCCTAATGTCCATATATGGATTACTTCAGCATCAACAAAAGCTTTTGGATAACTCTCAATATAGGCAATAAGCTCTCTAACTAAATAAACAGGCT
>CAZTWM010000195.1:0-2072 GCA_964617935.1 uncultured Thermoplasmatales archaeon
AAATGGAAAAAAATTTCATATAGAATCGTATTACCCTCATGAAGGAAGAAGGCTATTCCATTGAGCCTGTGAAGAAGAGAATATTCACCTTCCTTGATATTTTTGCCATATGGCTCGGGGCGGGGATAAGCATAGCAGAGTTCTGGGCGGGTGCTTTGCTCACTCCCGCTTTGCCTCTCCTTAATGCAATTCTGGTTATAATAATAGGGCATATACTGGGTAACCTTATCATGGCTCTCATAGCCATTGAAGGAGCCAGCACGGGAATGCCCACCATGGTTGTGGCGAGGGGGGCGATGGGCATAAAGGGCTCCTTTCTTCCTTCATGGCTGAACTATCTTCAATTAATAGGATGGACTGCCATAATGCTCATAGTGGGTGCAAAGGCTATGGAAAGTGTTTTCAAATGCTGCTACCATTTATGGATTATTTTTCTCGGAATAGTGGTTACATTATGGGCTTTTGTGAATCCATCCGTATGGAAAAAACTGGAAAAGTTTTCCGCTCTGCTGCTTCTGGTTCTGAGCATATGGCTTCTGTTCGTAACCCTGCAGAAATTTTCCATGGATGAACTTCTCCATTACACTCCAACCAAGGAAATCGGAATGATGCTTGCCCTGGATTTGGTAATAGCAATGCCCCTCTCATGGGCACCCCTCATAGCAGATTATGCACGATTCAGTAAAAGCAGGAAGATTGCATCATGGGGGACATTTGCAGGCTATTTTGTTTCCAGCACACTTTTTTACATAATAGGGAGCATGACCAATGCTGCTGTGGGGGAGAGTGATCCCATAGGGATAATAGCATCCTATGGCATAGGCATTCCAGCAATGATGATAATAGTTTTCTCCACAGCCACCACCACCTTCATGGATGTGTATTCTGCCGCCATTTCATTCAAAAACATCAATGCGAGGGCAAATGCAAAAATGCATATTCTCATCGTTGGAATCATCGGCACGGCCATAGCAATACTCCTTCCAATGGAGAGATATGAGAGTTTCCTTTTGCTTATAGGTGGAGCCTTTGTTTCACTAACTGCAATAATGATTGCCGACTATTTTGTGGTGAAGAAAGGATATAAAGCAGAGGAGTTGCTGAAGGAAGGAGGGGAATACTGGTACAGGAAAGGATATAACTGGAAAGCCATTGGAATATGGTTTGTGGGCTTTATATTTTACATCCTCCTCGCCATGGAGGGAATACTGGGCTACACCATACCATTTTTTTCCTCTGCGGGATATAAAATAGGCTCATCCATACCCACCTTTATACTCATCTTCCTACTTTACTGGATAATATCTTCATTTCCAAGGCATGGTAAGAAGAATTTGAAATATTCATGATGAAAAAAATGGTTTAGCCATTTTAAAATATTTTAATGAATAAATACGCAGGAAATGTATCCTCCACATATTATTTAAAATTTAAAAGCATACATTGATAATGATAGCAAGGAAATCAGCGCTAATCATTGCAACACAGATTGCCAACGGAATTCTGGGATACGTGGGACTTTTTTTCATTTCCCGTTATATGCAGCCCTGGCAGTACGGTATAGTTGGTTTTGCCTACGGATTTGTAGCCATATTTTCCATTTTCGGAAACCTGGGCTTTGGCGCCGCCCATGTAAAAAAAATATCAGAAGGAAAAGATTTGGAGAGTTGCTTAGCAACCTTTGCCATTGTCAAATTATTTCTGGCAGGATTAATGGCTGTTGTTACAATTTCATCCATTCTTATATGGAAATATGTTTTTGGAAGAGGATTTGAAACCCCTTTACATGAACATGCGGTATATGTGATGCTTTTCTATTTTATCCTGCTGATTCTGTCACAACTCATGACCACCACCTTCAATGCAAGAAAGGAGATTGCCAAATTACAGATTCCTCTTTTTGCCTATACTTTTATAAGGGTTGTATCAACAATATTTGTAACATTATGGGGTCTGGGCGTTCTTGCTTTAGCATATACCTATGTCATTGGAGAGGTATTCCATTTTATTCTTGCATTTTTATTTTTTAGAGGATACCCTGTTGGCAAACCATCCTTAAAATATTTTAAGGA
>CAZTWM010000196.1:0-2061 GCA_964617935.1 uncultured Thermoplasmatales archaeon
AGATATGTGGCTACATTTACGACCCAGAAAAGGGAGATGCAGATGGCAACATAGCCCCAGGCACATCTTTTGATGACTTACCTGATGACTGGGTCTGCCCCATCTGTGGAGCAAGCAAGGATGATTTTGAAGTAATCGAATAGATAAACCTTTTCCTTTCTTTTTTATCATTCTTAAAGTTGTGTGGTAAATCTTTTTAACCTTCGTTTTATAATGAAATTAGATGAATAATAAATCTGAATTCAACTTCGTTTATAATGAAATTACAGACAAGAGACGGAAGAAATTAGGATTTCTTCAAAATGGAGGAAAAAAGAATGTATGATTTTGAGTTTGGCTCAAAAACGGCAAAGGGCGGATTTGCCAATGAGAAGGCCATTTGTGAAAAGTTCAACAACTGGAAAAAGGATGATGACGCCAAGCTTTGGCTCGAAATAATGGGTTATGATGTTAGAAAAATAGATTCTGTAAAAGCAATTCAAATTCCTGCAAAAATAAAAAAGAGTGAAATAGGAAAATTTGGATTTGAAGAAGATAAATATGAAGAATTGATGAGATTTAAAAAAACGGATGTTCAGGTACAGATAAGATTGATTATTCTTATCAACAATGCATTACAGATAGAAAATCTTTCTTTGAAAAAGGCAAATTCAGATGCAGATTATAACCAAGTTGACAAGAGATGGGTTGACTCTTATCAGGAAATGTGGCACTTTGATGATGAGATAGCATTGGCTTTGAAGTTATTCACAGGAGAAGTTAATCCAACTTCACATCCAGAAATGTTGAGAATAGATGTAAATGAATTAAAAGATTCAAGAAGAGTATTTTTAACTGAGTTGAAAGAGGATATTGTTAAAAAAATCGTTGCTTTCTTCACAAAAAATAAAATCCTTGTAGTGAGTGATATTTTAAAAGGGAGAGGAGGATTTGCTGCTGATTGGATACTGGTGACAAAATATGATAAGAAAAATGATACAACTACATGGATTTTAAAGGATATCAATACAGCCATGAATTTCTTTGGCCAAGGCGAGGTGAGGGTTTCTCCAAGAGGTAGTCTCTATATCGGAAGAATAACGATGCAACGGAAAGGTGGCACACCGGATCCCACAAAACTTCAATTCAAAATAAAACCCTGTGAACTTTTTAAATTAGAGAGTGGTGGAAAAAATGAAAGAAATAACGGTATTGGCCAAGATTAAATTCGATCTCAGAAATCCCGATGAAGCATATTTTGCAAAACATGAAATAGAATCCATTTTGGAAATGGAAGTTGAACCTGTTAAAACAATTCCCTCTCTTTTTAGAGAGTATCCATTTAATGTATTGGATGATGAGATTATCCATATAATCACCCGCCATCTCTATCTTGGTGAAATCCAGGGTTACATAGCAAAATTAAAATCTGTAAATGCAAATAAATTGATTTTACAACCTGCTTTTTTTAAAGAAATTTATTTGATATCTGAATGCTCGGAAAATGAGGAAATAGAAAAAATTCTCTCCTTAAAAAATAAGAATTTATATTCGATATTTAAAAAAGAATTAGAAAACAACAGAAGGATAGTTGTAGTAAGATTACTGCCTATACAAACCCTTTTTGAATATGTGACAGATGTTAAAAAATTACCTTCTGTAGCAATTACTCCCAAGAATTATAAGAATTGGAATGAATATTTTTCTGAAAAGGAAAGAGGAATAGAGAATGGTTTAAATGAATTGCTTGAACACGTAAGAGAAAATTATTACAGAGCGCCCCATTTTGGATTGGGAAAAAAACATATCGGTGATTTTATAGATTGGACATCCACAGACCTTAGAAAACCTTTTCTTCACTATCTTCATAAATACAAAGGAAAAGGTGACCCCCGTATTTCAAGAGCCTTGATAAATCTATTGAGAGTCCGCAGGGGAGATACCATACTTGATCCATTTGTAGGTTCGGGAGCCTTTATTGCAGATGCATCTACCATGGGTTTGAATGCAGTTGGTGTAGAAATTTTGGAAATAGGGAAGCTAATTTCCGAAGTAAAATGCGATTTGAAGTTTGATTTAAAA
>CAZTWM010000197.1:0-2059 GCA_964617935.1 uncultured Thermoplasmatales archaeon
AAGCGTCAGAGATAATAGATTGTGAATACAATTACTTTGAGAAAACAAGAATAAGTAGTAATGAGGTAAGAATGGAAATAAAAGATATGAATGTGGAAGGAAAAAAATTGCTAATAATTGACGATATTATTTCAACTGGAGGAACAATGATAGAGGCGATAGAGTTGTTGAATAAACAGAAAGCCTATGAAATATATGTTTCTTGCATTCATGGATTATTCATAGAAAATGCAGATGAAAGGATTTTAAAGGTGGGTTGCAAAGAAATTGTGACAACTGATACAATAGAAACAGTATATAGTAAAGTAACTGTAGCAAAAAAAATAGCGAATTTACTGAAAAATTAATTCAATTCCTTTCTGCGAAACATGAGAGATGCAACAATAAAGGTTGCCAGTAAAAATATTACAAGGGAAATTAAGGATTGAGAAATTGAAATTGGATATATATTTTGAGTTGGAATGCCCATTAATTTATCTGCAAGTATTCTCTGCGCTGCCCCCATGTTGTTGGAAGGGGAAATTGCATATGCAATTTTGCTATACCATGGATTTTTTGACGAGACTCCAGAGAGGAAATTGAATATCGTGGTTATTGGATAGAACATGTTCAAACCGAACCATCCAATTATAAGGGAAGAGATTAGAGAAGTAGCTGTTGTTTTTGTTATTATGGAAAAAAGTATTGAAAAGGAGATATAGCATTCCGCACCAAGGATTACAACTCCAATATACGCATATGCCCTTGCAATGCTCTCAATATCTGGAAATCCGCAATATAAAATTGCAATTAAATGTCCCAATGTGGCAATTGGTATTATAATGCATAATATAATCATCAAAACCCCCAGAAATTTACCAAATATTACTTCTTCCCTGCTCACGGGTTTTGAAAGCAAGAGATAAATTGATTTTCTACTTCTTTCCCTCACTATCAAATCATAAGAGAGAGTTATTGGTAGAATTATATAGAATATGGAAACAGTTGAATGTGCACTTGCCATGATGGAAGAGAAATCTTCAGGAGAATGAGAACTATAATAGGAAAGGATGCCAACTGAGATTAAAAATCCAGCAATGTAAAGACTCCCTATTATAATCAATCTTTTTGTTTTTAAGTATTCATAAAATTCTTTTTTGGCAATTTCCCATGCAGAATATATTGAAAAATTCATTTTATTTTTCCTCCGTTAATTTAAGAAATATTTCTTCCAGATTCGGTGTTTTTTCCTCTACTTTTGTTATCTTACCTCCAGCCTTTACTATTGCAGAATTTACTTCAGCTGTTACTCTTTCATCTTTTACTCTTGCAATCAACATACCCTTTAAAACCTTTAAATCCTCTACTCCGTTAACTTTCTTTACAGATTCAATTATATCCTCGTTGATGTTTAAACATTTTATTTTTACAACTATTCCCCTTCCTTTTATCTCATTAACTAAGTTTTTTATTTCGTCTTTTCTTACAAGTTTTCCTTTATTTATTATGGCAACAGTATTGCATATCTGTTGAACCTCATGCAATAAATGGGAAGAAAGAAATAAAGTTGTGCCCTCTTTAACAAGTTCTTTTATCAGATTTCTTATCTCATAGCTTGCTCTGGGGTCAAGTCCTGAAGTTGGTTCATCATAAACCAATAATTCTGGGTCATTTATAAGTGACTGAGCTATTCCAAGCCTCTGTTTCATACCATGTGAATATTCACTAACCCTGGAATCTTTTCTATCCATCAATTTCACCATCTCAAGCAAATCCAATATTTTTTTCTCTCTTTCTGTCTTTGGTATACCAAAAAGTCTGGCATAAAAATCCAAATTTTCATATGCTGTCAAAGTATCATAAAATCCCAGTTCTTCTGGAAGAAACCCTATTTTTTTTCTGATAATTTTTCCATCTTTTATCACGTCTCTACCAAAAATTTTTGCTTCTCCTGAATCTGGAAAGATAAATCTCATGAGTATATTCATTGTGGTTGTTTTGCCTGCTCCATTGGGGCCGAGAAATGCAAAAATTTCTCCCTCTTCTATTCTTAAGTTTAAATTATTTACCGCTGTTAACT
>CAZTWM010000198.1:0-2044 GCA_964617935.1 uncultured Thermoplasmatales archaeon
AACCACCGCCCATAAATCCCTTATTAAAACCTGCTATACTAGATATGAAAACAAGTCTTTTAGATGTTTTCCTAAGTTTTATTCCTAATAAAAGTAAAAGACCCAACAGAGTAACAATTAGACCAATATATGTCTTTGTGATTATCGTGGGTAGATTTACATTTAAAAATACACCAAGAGATACGAAAATAGTGGCAGGGATGGCTACAAGCAAAGCGACTTTTATATCCTTTCTGGTGAAATTTTTAACCTTGGTATGGGTTACGCCACCGCCTATATCAACAACCAATTGGGAAAAAAGGATTGTAGGAACAACAACTTCAGGGGAATATCCTGCTATCAGGAGGATTGGTGCAAGAATAGTACCATAACACATCCCAAGAGATGTATCAACTAAAGCAGCCACAAACGATACCAATAATATACCTAATGTAAATAAATCAAACATCTCAATCATCTGCTAACCTTTGTAATAACGATGGTCCCATCCCTGAAAAGCATCCACCTGAGTTTATCTTTATCCTTAATCGCAAGTTCGTCTACAATAACCTTTGGTACGGTAGTTCGTCTCCTTGTTCCTCTTATAGTAACTGCGGTTTCCGTTACATATTCCACATCATTCATGTCAACTTTCATGGTAGCCACCATACCCTAATATTCCATCAATATTTAAATTTGGTGTCAAACCAATACCCTTTGGCGTCAAAATGTTTTGATGCTACTTCAATATAAATAAAATCAAAGATGCCCGAAGTCCACGATTTCACTTAACGTCCTGCGGATAAAAGAAGTTGCCGAAGGTAATTTAGACGTAAGTGCGAAGCCACATATCCACCTGTTAGAGGTGGCATTAGTCCCGAAGAGTGTCCAAGCCCGAAATCTTAACTTGTTTGTTAATACTTTCCTTCGAAATTTTACAATCTATTGTCCATTATTTTATCTCAATCCGTTCTCCTGTCACCATATAATGAATTTTTTCAGCAATCTTACATGCATGATCTCCACATCTTTCCAAATAACGGGCAATCATCATGTAATGTGCACATCTTTTAATGGTTGCTGGATTCTCCATCATATAAGTTAGACATTCTCTGAATATTGACCATCTCAGGGCATCTAAAGCATCATCTCTTTCCTTAAAATCTTTGATAAGAGATATATCCTCTGTTTCAAATGCTTTCAATGCATCATCTATCATCTTGCACACCCTCTCTGCCATATATGGAATTTCAACAAGTTTTGCCACATGTGGTTTATCGCTCAACTCCTTGGCAATATTTGCTATATCCTTACCGTATCTGCCTATTCTGGTCAAATAGGTGATGGTTTTCAAAATACAAGCCACGGTTCGCATATCTTTGGCCATTGGATGATACAGCGTTATAAGTTGCAGGGTTTTTTCCTCTATCTCTACATCCATGTCTGCAAGCTTCTTCTTCTTGGAAATAACCTCTTCAGCAAGTTCAACATCTTGCTTTTTTAATGCCTCCACGGAATCACGAAGCATCTCCTTTGCAAGTTCACCCATTTCGATTACCTTTCTCTTCATTTTTTTCAAATCTTCATGCAACCTATCCATTTTACCCCTCTTATACCAATACTCCTGTTACATATTTTTCCGTCAACTCGTGCTTTGGCTTCTCAAAAATCTCGCCTGTTGATCCAACCTCCACCAGTTTTCCGAGGTAAAGAAAACCGACGTAATCACTTACCCTTGCAGCCTGCGCCGGCTCATGGGTTACGAGAACAATGGTGTAATCTTTTTTCAATTCAAATAGCAAACTTTCGATGTTCTTCGTTCCCATTGGATCTATATTTGCTGTTGGTTCATCCATGAGTAAAATCTTTGGTTTTAATGCCAAGGCTCTGGCTATAACCAGGCGTTGTTTCTGACCGCCGCTCAAACTGGATGGATAATCTTCCAGCCTGTCCTTTATCTCGTCCCACAGCGAGGCTTTCTCAAGCGCCCATCTCACTCTTTCGTCCATTTCTTTCTTATTTCTTACAAGATGATTCAGTTTCAAACCTATGGCTACGTTATCAT
>CAZTWM010000199.1:0-2028 GCA_964617935.1 uncultured Thermoplasmatales archaeon
TTCTTATCTTCTTTTCATCTTTGTGGTTATTATACTATGGTTTCTTTGGCACACTTTATTATCATGCATCTGAAATGCTTCTTTCTTTTCCTTCTTCTGGAAATGCTACCGTTGTTGATAACTTTACAAGGACTATAATTCACAACTACAATAATACCATGCTGTTCTTGGGATACATGGAAATTTTTACTGGCATTTTATGCGTTGCAGCAGGAATAAATAATCTGGAAAGAAAGCATCCGAGTTTTATCATTTCATCCCTTATCTTTGCTACCTTCTTATCCATATTGTTTGAATATTATTACAGATTGGCAATTAATGCATGGAATGCAGGCGGGACTATGAATGCCACCATTGTCCCTGAGAATATCATAAGCATATATCTTCTCCTTCCTGCTATTGCATCCATTATCGCCCTGATGCTCATAATATGGCAATATAAGAGTTATATGAAATAATCTGTCGAAATGTTTTAAACGATGCTCCATTCTTCATAAAATTTTGGAAGAAATGATATATAGGGAAAGAGGATTGAAAGATGTGCCAAAGAATAAATTTGAATGCCCAAAATGCGGGAGTAAAAAATTGACCCTTGTTCTAAAAGTTCCACGTTCCACAGATGGGCTCATGCCAAAACAACAAATATTCCTGAAATGCGAGGATTGTGGATATGAAATTCCTATACATGGTGAATAAATTCAGAATACAGAAATCCTCCCCGCCAGTATGTCATCCTTTATCTCATGTATTTTCTCAAGATTTTCCCTTACTATTTCCTCAACTCCTGAATCAACATTGCCTCCAACAATGCTTATTCCCACACTCAATGGGTCAACAACAGGTCTTCCAATCTGGGATAGCATTTTAACATAAACCTCCTCAACATCATAATTCTTTACCACATCGTTTGCTATTCTGCCAGCCGTTATGTTATAAAGTTTTCCAACATGGGTAACGGGGTTCTTGCCCGCTGCCGCCTCCATGGAAGCGGGGCGATTCGGAGTTATGAGTCCATTTAGCCTGTTTCCTCTGCCCACAGAGCCATCGTCTCCATTTTCCATGGACAAACCTGTTACCGTAATATAAAAAACATCCTTTTCAGGGTCATCTGCTGTGTTTATCTGGAGAGATATGTTTCTCTCTGTCAGGCGGGATGCAAACTTGAGAAGTTCCTCTGCTAACTCTTCCTTAATGCTCATGTAATGGGTTGCATCTGGAATGTAGCGGTCAACCATGGCCATGGCGATGGTTATGCTTATCTCATTCTCAATCCTTGAGCTCATCACTTTGATGTCTTCACCTATCTCCTTATATTTTTCCCTCAAATCATTGTTGATATATCTTTCCATGCGAAGGGTTAATCTCTCCGTTTCGGTAAGTGGAGCATATCCAACTCCTATGGATGTGTCGTTGGCGAGCAGTTTTCTTGGATCATAAACGCTTCTCAAATCATAACTTCCCTCCCCTATCTTACAATCTATTATTATATCTGTATCAGCATCCAAATTCCTGAAGTTGTTTTCCAGGTATTCATGGGCTGCCCTTACGGCAATTGCTCTTATGGGTAACCTCTTTTTTTCATAAACTGCAGTTGCCCTTCCCACCAGCAGGATGTAGGCAGGCGAAAGAATAACTCCCCCTCCAAATTCAGGTTCTGATTGTCCACCCACAATCTGACATTCATCCGTGTTATGATGGAGGATATAACCAAAATTCTGCAGGTATTCCCTTGAAAGTGCTCTTGAAACTGATTCCGCCAGACCATCTGCTATGGAATCAGGATGACCGATACCCTTTCTTTCAACAATTTCTATTCTCTGCTTTTCCACAGGCACACTGTTCAAATTTTCAATGGCAATCTTCATAAAATGAGGATTAAAAAGATATACTTATATTTTTGCCACTTTAAAGAAGATGCTTTTCTGCCCTAAAAAACTTTATAAACTTCTTCTCCTTTAATTTTTGGAGGCAAGAAAATGAAGAAGGCAATAATATTGGCAATAGGTGTGTTGTTAGTTTTGCCAGTAA
>CAZTWM010000200.1:0-1976 GCA_964617935.1 uncultured Thermoplasmatales archaeon
TGTAATTGAAGAAATTTCCAGGATGAACAGGATCTGTGCTATCTGTTTTTGTTATTACTAAAAGGGGTGCATGTTCAACCACCTTGTGCTCCTGGACGTGCTCTTCTTCCGTATTATTCAAATAATCCATGGAATACCATCTTATTTCGTTTATCCCCATTTTTGTGAAATTAAACTTAATGGAAATTTCTCCTGTATTCAAATTTAAATCTTCTGATGAATTATCATATACTGTTTCATTTTTCAATAGAGTATCAACACTTTCATCACCATCACTATCCCACCATATCTCATAATGCAATAATCTCACTCCAGATGTGCAATTTCCTGCATCAGTTGCATTAAGCCATATTTGGGTGGAGGTAGTTACATTATACTCATCTTCATTCGCCACATATTTAACGGTTTCAGGAGGTTTTGTATCCACCCTCATCAAATTAATATTTTTATATCCTGATTCCAGACACCAAAAAATATCTCTTTTATATATGCTTGTTTCCCTACCCCAATCATAGAAGACTATGTTGGAGAATCCATCTCCATCTACGTCTCCAACAGAAGGGGAGGTATGAATTGGACCTGTTGTCAAAAATTTATCTATAATCTCACCATTTCCGTTTATTTCATATAAATACCAATCTTCCGAACCAATAAAAATCACCAGAATTTTCCCCTTTCCGGGATAAAATCCATTTCTTAAAATATTTCCCCTAAACATTGGCCATTCCTCTGAATAATTTCCTGCCTCAATATCAACCAAGGCTGGAGAAGAATAGATTGCTCCTCCCGTAGAAACATTCCACAACATGCTCCCATTGGATGATAAACAATATACCTTTCCATCATTTGAACCAAAAACTATTTCATACTTACCATCCCCATTTATGTCACCTATTGAAGGTGAAGAATATATTGCTCCTCCAGTTGCAAAATTCCATTTCTCTGCCCCGTTGCTACCATTAAGGCAATATAATCTACCATCTGTCGAGCCATCCACAACCTCTAACCATCCATCCTTATCCACATCACCCACAGCAGGTGATGCGATTACATTTCCAGAAGTATTGAAAACCCATAAAACATCCCATTCTGTGCCTTCGTTACCCAGTGGCTTGGGAAAATCTGGAAAGTAACTTTTCGAGATGGTTATTCCATCATCTATTCCATCGCTATTATCTCCATCAAAACACCATATGTTATGATAGGGATTATTTCCTATAATAACCTCTTTCCCACTTACAGTGGGATTTACATCAGCAAGGGCTGGAGAAGAGTGCCATGTGAAATACCCAAGATATTCTGGTCCATTACTTAAAGAAGGAAATGTCCATTCAAAATGTCCTTCCTCTATAACTTCCAAAAACCATCCACTTGTCGTTCCAGCAACAATCTCTTTAATTCCATCTCCATCTATATCAGCAATTGCAGGCGAACTTCTTGCTTCATCTGTTTGTGTGTTGAGAGCATAAACTATATTGCCATCCTCATCAAAGCATCTCCATATACCCCTGGCGCTTCCGCCCAGTTCCGGGTAATAATTAGATGCTTCATCACTTCCCGTAAAAATTTCTAAACTTTTATTTCCGGTTAGATTGGATATGGCTGGAGATGAACCAAATCTTATTTTATCCATTAGATGGGGTGTATCGGGCTGGAAGGTATAATTCCATTCCTCTATCAAACTCATACCATGAGATTCTATATTTCCTGCTTTGTCCACACTGTAATACTCAATTCCATGTCCACATTCTTCACAGAAGTGGATTGGCTTGAAATCTATGGTTTCATTAAAATATACATACCAATAACTTCCCTCTAAAAAAGTAATGTTATGATTCCCACAGTAGTAATCGCTTTCATTAAAAGGGTGCCAAGCTCCATTATGCCACATTCGATAATAAGTTGCGTTTACCCCGCTGATATCATCTGTAGCATTAAACCATATAAGCGTTTGATTGGTAACCCATTTCTCACCG
>CAZTWM010000201.1:0-1955 GCA_964617935.1 uncultured Thermoplasmatales archaeon
TTTTCAAAGAATTCAGCCACAGAAATTTCCTTCTGCTTTCTGGCAAGTTCCTCTGCAATAGGCATTTTATGCTAAATATAGCTCAATCATAAAGATTTTTCTATTTATCTCTGATTTTTGAGAATGGAGAATAAATGATGGTACTATTGTTCCACAGGTTCATACATCTGTGTTGATATTTTATAGGTTCCATAGCCCACCACCTTTAATTTTATTTTCCATTGTCCTTCCTCAGGATTTTCAAAATAGAAGTATTCTTCATATCTATGGTCTTTGAAGGTGGTGCAATAACTCTTCGTTATATTCTCTCCCGAAGGAGATAAAATGGTGAAATTTAAATTTCCCTGGTTCAATATTTCTATATCAGGGTTTATTGGATTGGAGAAGACAACTTCTATGTAAACATGGAGGTATTTTGTATTATTTCCTACGAATACAGGGTATTCGCTCACCTTTCCTATCTCCCCATTAACCATATCCATCCATCCAAAACTGTCCTGTACATTTATACCTCCTCTCCATTTATAGGCAGGAGGGGCTTTGAAAATCTTTTCTATTTCTGGATAAAAATTTGCCACTAACAATCCAGCAGACATGAAAATTATGAATGTCAGCACCATCCATGTTCTCCTTTTCACACCAAAAATACACAAATACTTATTTAAAATTGCTGATTTGATTGGGGTTGTAAAGGAGAAAATGGATTGAGTAAATGGGCATTGATAGGAATGAGCAGAATGCCATATCACCCTTGTTATTCCTCAATTTAAAATGATAAACAAATAGGTTTCATATATTGAATATAATAATTTCCTTCCCCCTCCCAACCATTTTTATTCCATCATATAACTCCACCTTTATATTGTGTTTCCCTATAGCCCTTTCATCACAATTCCATGAGAAAGGTGGTGCATTGTCCTCATATTTTTTCACCCCGTCAAAGTAAAATGCCACCCTATCACAGCTGGCGTCAACGCTGAATTCCAGACTTCCAATAACTATAAGGCTTTTCCATGGCATTATTTTCTTGCCTCCTATGTACAACCCATTTTCTGGATGGATTTTGATATAATCGAGCACTGGCAGAAGAATGCAGGAAGGGTGGGAAAAATCATGGTATATGGTATTGTTTGCCACCACATATGTTTCGTTCTTTCCCATGGCATCACCGGTATTGGGATTTCTTTCAAAGGCAGGATAACTGCTGGAGGTTATGTCCACCCTTATTCTATGCCCCTTTCCAAAGACAATTGCTGTATTGCCCACAGATATATTAAGAAGGCATATTCCATCAATGAAGTCCTCTCTTTCAAAACCCATTCTATGGCGAGCCATTAAAACTCCTTCCGTCACACTCATGGAATTCCCATCGGGATAAACATCGCAGAGACGGACAAAGAAATCGGTATCTTTTGCTGTTGAATTTATCCATAATTTAGCCATAACATTTCCAGCAATTGCCAGTGGTTCTTCCAGAGGTGGTGTGGTATATACAAGAACATCCTTTCTTTTCTCCATTTCATTCTGCCTCATGGGTCCTGCAGGAAAAACAAGGTTTCTTCCCCCCACGGTGGGGGCGGGGTTTACGGGGGAGTATTCATAAAAATCGGGCTTTTCTTCGCCCGGATTGCTCCCATCAAGCAATCCATCTTCATGGAGATAAAAAGCTATATAATGGGATGAATAGGGAGGCCATTCACTGCTCACCCACCATTCATTTCCAATGGTATTCTCTGGAGTATAACCATATTTCGTGGGGCATTCTCCCATCATATAGAATCTTATTTTTTCATCCATTATCCTATTCCTTTCATCTTTCATCCAGTAGTCCATCCAGTTGAATGTTTCATGGTAAACATCAAAGATGGAATTGGAAGGATAAACCAAATCACCCTGGCTGGTGCCGAAATTTCCATGAGTCCATGGACCAACAAGCAATTTTTGATTTCCCATGT
>CAZTWM010000202.1:0-1950 GCA_964617935.1 uncultured Thermoplasmatales archaeon
TACATCCTTTGTTATGGTTAACTCGCTTATCATTAATTAATCTATTTTGCTATATGAATATATTCAGTTCTGCCTAGAAAGAAAAAATTTACGTTATCTATATTTTCATTCCCAGTTGTTTCATCAATTTACGTTGCATTCTTTTGTTCGACAAACTTTTCATCATTTTCTTTGAAGTGTTATAATATTTTATGAGTTCCTTCACATCCCTCGTTTCCATCCCTGCCCCTCTTGCTATCCTTTTTATACGGGATGATTTTATTATGGCAGGATTTTCCAGTTCCTTTTTAGTCATGGAATCCATTATAACCCTGAACTTTTTCAATCTCTGCTGGGTTGCATATACATCCTCATCCTTTAATTTTCCTCCGAGAGGAAGCAAATCGGCAAGTTTATGGAAAGGTCCCATACCAGAGAGTAACTCCATCTGTTCATACATATCAAGGAGTGTAAACTTTCCTGAAAGCATTTTTTTGGCAGCCTCCTCCACCTTTTTTTCCTTCCCTTTAGCCGCCTCCTCCGCCTTCTCCAGCAAACTCTGCAAGTCCCCCATGCCCAAAAGACGGGATAAAAAGCGGGTGGCATCAAATTTCTCCAAGTCATCCATATGTTCTCCCACGCCTATATAAATTATGGGAGCCCCCGTTTCAGCCACCGCCGAGAGAGCGCCTCCTCCTTTGGCTGTGCCATCCATTTTGGTTAGAATGACACCTGTTATTCCTATGGCATCGTTGAATGCCTTTGACTGCTTGCCTGCCTGCTGCCCTATGGATGCATCGATGACAAGGATTTTTTCATCAGGGTTGGCGATTTTGGCAACTTTTTTCATCTCCTTTATTAAATCATCTTCCAGTGCATGTCTTCCTGCAGTATCTATTATTACAACATCATATTTGGCAAATTTCTGCATCCCTTCTTTTACAGTTTTTTCTGCACTTTTCCCGCCACCATAAACAGGGACATTTATCCTTTCCGCAATCTGCCGTAATTGTTCATAGGCAGCAGGGCGATGGACATCGGCGGCGATCAAAGCCACCTTCATTCCCTTTTTCTGGAAAAGTTTTGCCAACTTCCCGCATGTTGTTGTCTTCCCCTGCCCATATAATCCAACCATCATTATACACTGCTTCTTTATGGGCAACTCCCTTCCTTTACCCAGAATGGAGGCGAGTTCTTCATGAAGAATGCGAAGAACATGTTCCCTGTTGCTCATTCCTGGCAGTGGCTTCTCTTCCAGAGCCCTCTTTTCTATTCTTTTTGAAACTTCAAGAACAAGTTTCACATTCACATCTCCAGCAATTAAGGCACGCTGTATATCCCTCACAACTTCCTTTATCAAATTCCTGTCGATGAAGGGGGCATTGGCAATTTTGCGGAAAGCACTTTTCAGAGCATCTCCAAAATTTTTGAGCATTGGAGAAATAAATTGGTGTGCTATTTATCCTTTTGGGTTTACCCAATCAAAATTCTGAAAGTAAATGTTGCTATTGAAAAACATTTACTCTGGTTACTGCTGAAGAGAATAAGAAGAAGAAATGTTTAATAATTCATTCGCACAATTTTCCTTTAAACACGAATGGAATGCGGGATAAATGCTTTTAAAAACATCATTCCATTCACTTTCTTCCCATGGATATTATATTTCATCTCCATCATCCATTACCACAGCGTATAATTATATTCAACATTTATCCTTCCAGAAGAAGGACCGGTTTCGGGCAAATCTCACCCAACAGTTTTCCCATCTTTTGCAGAAAGAGATTCCCAGAGATATATTCCGTTTCACACATAACCATGCATGCAGAGGATGAAAAATCTCCTTCCTCAAAGGACGGTTTGGAGCGAGTATAAATGGTGCTTTCCTTTTTGAGGTAATGCAGATGGCATAAAAACAAAAAAGTCAGCAGGAAACACAGAATCACCTTAAATGATTTTATCTGCATCTTCCAC
>CAZTWM010000203.1:0-1925 GCA_964617935.1 uncultured Thermoplasmatales archaeon
TTCTTTTTCATTTCCTTTATGATGGATAATCTATTGCATTAAAAGCCGCCGGGGGGATTTGAACCCCCGACCTTCTGATTGCCCGAGCGCCTTTTTGGGTGTGAAGTCCCCTTTCCAAAAGGGCTCTTTACGAGTCAGACGCTCTACCGGGCTAAGCTACGGCGGCAACATGCTGAAATTTTTTTGGAGATATAAGCATTATGGATTATTTACCATGGAGGAAAAATATTTCCCATTTGTGCTCCTGACTTGTTATGATTTTTCTTTTTCGGAAAAGATATATATGAGCATTTATTAATTGCCAGTGGAAATGGATGAGATAATGGAAGATATTTTACTCAAGTTGCTAATTTATAAAGTAGAAAATGGAGAAAAGTGGGTTGATACAGAAATATTAAAACTCAAATTAAAGCATCATGAGAACGAAATTGAAGAGTGCATTACTTCCTTAGAAAATAATGGCTTGATAGAAAGAAATGAAGAGTCCATAAGAATAACAAGAGAAGGGATAGATTTTATTGTCCAGCGGGTTTAGAGTTCCATTACCTGCCCATTCTGCATTATATGAATATTTTTGCCAAGTTCATATCCCATCTCACCAGCCAGAGAAGCCATGGCTGCTGTCTTCTTCAAATCTCCATGGGCGGGAAGTATATGCTTTGGTGAAACAATCTTTATCAAATCTCTTAAATCCTCCCTTGCCGCATGCCCTGAAACGTGGACATCCTTGAAAAGACGTGCTCCTTTTCTATGAAGTTTTTGTTCCAGTATTTTTCTATTCGCCTGTATTGTGGGTGTTGGTATGGTTTCGCAGGAAAAGATAATGAAATCCTGAGGGGATATTTTGAGGGAAAATTTATCATCAACTATGCCTGTTAGAACAGCATTTTTCTCACCAAGCCCTCCAGTAACAATAAAAGCATATTCCTCCTTTTTTTTATTCATTTCTGCCAATCGCTTTTCCGCCTTCTTTGCATTCTTTATTATCTCCGTCTCACTGGAAAAATTTATCAACCCAATCTCCTCAGCAGCGGCAATATAATCATTCATCGATCTTCCTATAAAAACAGGCTTTCTTCCCAACATTTTTGAAAGATGAAGCATACTCTTTAATCTTGCAATGTGGGAGGAAAAAGTTGTCAAGAATAAACCGTGTCCTTCCGTTTCCATTCCCATCATTATATCTCTGAGCATCTCCTTCGCTATGTTTTCAGAAAACGTTTTTTTCTCCTCATCCGCGTTGGTTGAGTCGGCTATGAGGAGAAGGGTATCTTCCAGTTTTTTCAACCTTTTAATATTGGTTTTTCTTCCTATGGTCGGATGATTGTCGTTTTTATAATCCAGTGCATATAATATCCCACCATACTTGGTTCTTATATTTATTATCGCCGCCTGGGGCACAGAATGGGTTACATTTATGAATTCTGCCTCCATATTGTCTGAAATTTTGTAGGAAGAATTTACATTTACTTTCATTATGTTATCCACATTCTTAGCATGTTTTTTCATAACTTCCACAGCATATGGAGTGGAGATGATGGGGCATTTATAACGGGATGATATCCACTTAACCGCCCCAATGTGATCGAGATGGGCATGTGTTATCAATATTGCTTTCACCTTTTTCCTTATCTTCTCTATTGGCTTGTCATCAGGAATGGCATCTTCCATCCTCAGATTTTCCAGATTTATTCCATTTCCTCTTTCCTGAACTGCTATGAACCTGTCCATGTAAAGTCCCATATCCAGTATGATGGCTTCATCATCCACCTCTATGCAGGTCATGTTTTTTCCAACTTCATTGTACCCACCAAGAGCATATATCCTAATCATTATTGTGAAGTTATAAACTCCTTTTAAAACTAATCGTTTAATATTTCATTCATCCAAACTTTCATTTTTAATGGGGTCAACATGAACCGTTG
>CAZTWM010000204.1:0-1881 GCA_964617935.1 uncultured Thermoplasmatales archaeon
AATAAGAGAAATTCATCTAAGCGAACTTTTATAACATAAATTTTTGACTATCTAATAAACCAAACAGATATCGGTATATGGAGAAAATACATCACTATCGGTTTAAGAAATTATGAAAGGATGCATGAATTGATTTTATTTTACTCTTATTGGAGATGTTACCGATCATGGTTGGTACTCATGTCTGCCATTCATATTTCTATCCATTTTAAAATTTCATTAACTACTTCTTTATTATCCAACAATCTTTCAATTTCTTCATGACTTTTAAAAGGCCTATTCACAATTAATTTTGCCGCCCTTTTTTTACCCACATATGGTATGCCTTCCAACATTTTCATGGATGCCTTGTTTATTTGTAATGGATATTCCAAACCCACAACACTTCTGTATGAATGGCTGACAATCTTAACATTTACAAATTTTCCAATCTCTGTTTTATAGGGCAGCCCCACCAATATTGGATAACTTCCTATCTGCCTTCCAAATGTTTGATTCCCTCTATTTATCTCCAAATATACATTCTTGAGAACAATACCTTCTGGCAACATTTTTTTCAGCATGGAAAGATTCACCTCTTCATTTACTCTTTTTTTAAATTTTAAAAAAAGTTTTTTAGACAAATGGGTTTTTCCACCTTTCAAATTTACAACCTGCCGTATGTTTATCCTGCGAAGAAGATAACCTCTTTCCACCACTTCCTTCAAAAATTTATAATTCTTTTCATATGTTTTATCACTCTCACCCTTTAACCCATATATTATGTTTATCCCTGGTAAAAATTTGGGCATACCATTTTCCCCTCTTTCTCCTCCTATTTCATTTATTATTTTTATGGCGTTCATGACATCATAGGGTGTGGCATTGAGATTATTTGCTTTAATAACCTTTTCATCTGCACTTTCCATTCCAAAGGCAGCTGTATTGCCTGGTGTGCAATAATTAACAACCAATTCTGCTATTTTTCTACTCTTTTCTTCCCATTCAGAAATTATTGCGGGATTTACGTTATCTATGTGTAGAATTTCAGGATTTAATCTGGATATTCCTTCCAACACCCTTTTTATAACATCTACGTTTGGCTCAGGCCTTTCACTTTTTCCAATGCCCTTTGCTTTATAGGAAAAAAAGCAGGATTGACCTCCTAAGCGAAAATTTACTACACCATTTTTCATCAATTCTTTTATCTCATCTATTATATCTCTTTCTTCTCTAAAAACAGGTCTGCCGAAGAGAGGTTCCATACAAAAACTACATCCTCCACTAAACCACCTTACACATCCTCTATATGTTTCTATCTCTGCTATAAGTGGCTGGGGGAAATCAGGGTGTTGTTTTACCACCTCAGCTCCCAATAAACTCCATTTCCTCCATTCTCTTTTACTTCTTGTTCTATTTCCTTCTCCTCCATTTAAAAAATCATATATAAATGCATCATCATCTCCTACTACCCTATATTCCACATATTTACTTCCATCCAGCAGCTCCTTTCCTCCACCCTGACCAAAACCAAATCTGGCAGCACTTCCAGCGAGAATTTTAACACCTTTAAAATTTTTACATATCTCAACAAATTCTTTAAAGGAAATGGGCATCCCTCTAAGATATCTTCCAGGAACTATTGCACCTGCAAATATTATCAACATTCCTCCTTTTATTTTCCTTCCTTTCCTCCATTCCTCGATGGTAAGATATTCACATTCTTCTCCAGCATCTCTAATGGCTCCTGCAATATATCTCACATGTGGTGAAATGTATGGTGGAACCCCCAGACAGGATGGTGCATCTTCAAAACCATCCAGTAATGTAATCATTGTTTATTAATCTTCCATGCCATATAAACTTTCCAGTGGAAATGAAGGGGGGTGGGTCATGCATGAT
>CAZTWM010000205.1:0-1876 GCA_964617935.1 uncultured Thermoplasmatales archaeon
AATAAATGTTAAGGAAATGGAAAACCTACGAAAAATAAGGGCTTATGCAATCCTTGCAAAAGGGGATACACCCAAAAGAGTAGATGAAGAAACTTTCATCATCCCTTCCCAACACAACCCAAATAGGAAGTATAAAGTTATGAGAGGATTAGAAAATGTAAATACAGCGAGAGAAATGAATGAAAATTTAAGAGTGTATTACAATTTCCTAAGAAAGCACATGGCTTTAAATGGAAAAACACCAGCGGAGGAAGCAGGGATTAATCTAAATCTTGGAAGAAATAAATGGATGGATTTATTAGAAAAGTGTTTGTCACCCGAATGCGACAAGCATTAATTATCCCCCACAAATGCGACAGTCCCTGCTCCTTGTTTATGCAAACTTTTTATACACATTCAATTTTTCCCATATGCAGAGATTGTTTGGAACGAATGGAGTGAGAGGAATTACAAATGAAGATATGAGTCCTGAACTTGCTCTCAGACTGGGGAAGGCGATAGGAACTTATTTTGAGGGAAATATAATAGTTGCTACTGATACAAGAACATCCAATGAAATGCTGAAAGATGCGGTGATATCGGGCTTAATCTCCACGGGATGCAATGTATTTGATGCAAAAATTGCTCCCTCCCCAGCCCTTCAATACTATGTGAAAAATAGTGATGCAGATGCTGGTGTTATAATAACCGCCTCCCATAATCCTCCTCAATTCAATGGAATAAAGGTCGTGGATTCAGATGGCGCAGAGCTCGCAAGGAGGAAGGAGGAGGAAATAGAAGGCATATATTTCAATGAAAAATTCAGAAAGGCGGCATGGAATGAAATTGGAAAGGTGTATGACATAGATATCTTAGATTTTTACATTGAAGGCGTGCTTTCTAAGGTGGATGTGGACAAAATAAAAGAGCATCACTTCAAAATAGTTGTTGATTGTGGAAATGGAGCAGGATGCTACACCATGCCATATCTTCTGGCTGAGATGGCAGATGTTATTACTCTAAATGCTCAGCCTGATGGAAATTTTCCAGGGAGAAACCCTGAACCAATCCCTGATAATGTGGGGGATTTGATTAAAATGGTTAAGGAAATCCATGCTGATATAGGCATAGCATATGATGGAGATGCAGACAGGGCAATATTTGTGGATGAAAGGGGAGATTATATATATGGGGATAAAACTCTGGCGGCTGTTTCTGGTTACATGGTGGAAAGGAAGAAGGGGGTTGTTGTCACACCCGTCTCCACTTCCAGTTGTGTGGAAGAATATGTGGAAAGATATGGAGGAAAAGTGGTTTATACTAAGGTTGGCGCACCCATAGTGGCAAGAAAAATGATGGAGTTGAATGCGACCTTTGGAGGAGAGGAAAATGGAGGTTTGATATTCCCAGAGCATCAATACTGCAGGGACGGAGGCATGGCAAGCGTTGTGATTCTTGAACTCATGGCATCCAAAAACAAAAAACTTTCAGAAATAATTTCAGATGTTCCGTCCTATCATCTGGTAAAAACAAAGGTGAAATGTGAAAATAAGGAAGAGGTTATGGAAAAATTGCTGAAAAAAATTGATGCAGAAAGAATAGATACAACAGATGGGATAAAGGCGTACTTTAAGGATGGATGGGTTCTTATACGCCCCTCTGGAACAGAGCCGATAATCAGGATATATGCTGAGAGTAAAAAAGAGGAGGTAGCAAAGGAGATTGCTGACAAATATGGTAAAATGGTAAAAATGGAGGTGGGCAGGGCATAAGGGATGGAGGCGTGTATAAAAAACCCTGCCCGTTGCTGGATTCTGATGGGGTATATATATTTTGCCTTAACGGATTACATTCAAAATAAGGATGGAAAGTATTTAAAATTTCTTTCATTTATGTT
>CAZTWM010000206.1:0-1829 GCA_964617935.1 uncultured Thermoplasmatales archaeon
AATGAATGGAAAAGTGTTGGTGTTCGTCCTGTTGTCATAAAAATGCTGGAGAAGTTACAGGCACATTACCATTACAGGAACGGGGAAAAGATGAGTTATGGAGCCATCGTTGAGAAGTTGGTAACTGCTGAATTTTCCGCTCTGGGGCTTGAGTTGAACGGAAATGAGGAAAGGGAAAAAGAGGAGAGAAAAGAGTTGGAGGCGATAGCATGAGTTTGTATTTAAAGAATAGATTTACTGGAATATTTGATTGTAGGGATGACATTATAATATTGCCTTCTTGGAAGAAGTGTATTTGGTTGGAGTTTGTCAATGCGAAAGGAAACAGACATTACAAAGTAGGATTAAACCTTGATGAAGCAAAGAAATTCAGGGATCATCTCTCTAATGCGATTACAAAAGTTGAGGAAATAAGAGAGGCAAGAAAAAGAAGGAGGCGATAGCATGAACAGAGTATATCTCAAGTGTAATGAATGTGGGAATGTTTTTAGTGGGAGAGCGAGTCCTTATGGATATAAGTGTGTTCTATGTCATTCCGTAAATGTAACGATTATCACAAGGCAGGCATACCTGAAGAATAAGAATATGCTGAAAAAGGCAGGTGGATTGAAGAAAGTTGAGTTTCATTGTGCAGAATGCAAACACAATTTCAGGGTGGCTTGTCCTGTTGGTAAAAAATCACCCAATAAACCTGTTTCATGTCCCCGATGTGGAAGTGATAAAACCTTTGAAGGTTGGATAAAGGAAGAGAAAGAGGAGGTTCATCCCTCAACAGTTGCCACTCAATTGGAGAATTTTGAGGTGGTGCCATGAGCGATGAGCAATGGGAGAGATGGATGAGGGAGTTGGAAAAAGAAGAACCAAAGGAATGGGAGGCAAATTCTATGACAACGGCACCAGCGAACATATTCGGTTCTCCAAAGTCAAAGAAGGAGGTGAGAGAATAAGCGAAAATGTGGTATTAATCATGGATTATGATCCTTCACTAACTTTAAAGGATATTTCCTGTGTTAGATACATAAAGGATCATGGTTTTCAACCTTATTTTTACAAATTAACCGCTCTTCTTTCAATATTTATTCATGATGCAAAAAATGAAGAAGATATAAAACCATTAGAAGAACATTATAAACATATTGCAAATCTTTACATGAATTTTCCCATCAAAAATGAAGATATACCAGTAGTGGAACTTATGCTTGTATTACTTACAAATGTTATTGGGACATTGAGAGGAAAGTTAAATCTTCCACCATCACCAGTAGTTGTGGAATATGGTAAAAAAATAGACGAATTTTTAGAGAAAATGCAGGAGGTGAGAGAATAGGAGAATTTGAACAAGATGAAGTATTTGTATGTTCTGAATGTGGATGTATAGAACTTGATTTGCCAGAAGATGATATATGTTGCGAATGTGGAGCAAAATCATCATTTGTGAAAAAGAAACTATGGTTTTGGATACACGATGAAGAGATTGGTTTTGATACATTAAAGGAAGCGATAGAATTTTCTAAAAAAGCACGCCAACCAGTAAAGTGGGGTGGTGCCATGAGATTGAAATGTTCCAGATGTGGGTATGTGCAGCCATCCACGAATCCTGAAGAGGATAGAGAGGCATGGGGGGAGTTGGTGGCTGCTGGAGTTTATCGCTGTCCTTTGTGTGGTGGAAAAATGGAATTTGATGAGGAGAAAATGGAGGTGGTGGTTTGAAGGGAATTGTAAGAGTTGGTATGGAGGAAGGAAGGATAATAATATACCAGACGGGAAATCGATCGAATCTTGCCATCGAGGAGGAGAGCCAGGGAGGGATAATCAAAACAAGGAGGGTG
>CAZTWM010000207.1:0-1762 GCA_964617935.1 uncultured Thermoplasmatales archaeon
GGTATGAATTCTGGATAGAAGATAACTTAATAAATGATTACTATAATTACTTGAGGAAAAATGAAAAATAAGATCCTCTCTCTTATAATTTTTTGGATAATAACATTTAGCATTATTTCAGCAGGAGATAGCATCCAGAAAAAAATTATAACTGTAGATGATGAAGGAGATGGTGATTATACAAGTATACAGAAAGCGGTAACTCATGCAAGGGATGGAGATGTAATTCTGGTGTATAGTGGAATATATAATGAAGAAGTAATAATATCTGATAAAAGCATAACAATTGAAGGAATAGCACATGAATTGGGAATGGGAAATGATACAGGAAAGCCTGTAATAACTGTAGAAAAAGAGAAATTTGGAATATTTATACAAAGTGATAACTGTACAGTTAAAAATATGAAGATAATTGGTAAAGATGGCTATGGATGGGCTGGTATAGGAATCCGGAAAGGTAATTATAACAGAATAATAAATAATGATATCTCTAAAATGATATACTGGGGAATAGAAGTTGTTGGCAATTTTAATTATATTTTTGGGAATAATATAAGCTATGCTTTTGGAGGAGGGGTACAAATTAATAAATGTGGAAATATAGTTGTCTCCAATAAAATTTCAAATTGTCGGGATAGGGGAATTCAAATTAGTTCTGGTAGTAAAAATACTACTATAAGGAGGAATATTGTTGAATATTGTAATCCTGGTATAATGGTATATGGTGCAACCAATACAAAAATAATTGAAAATAATTTTTCTTGTAATGAAGTAGGAATTGCTGTAGTAAATTCGTTGTTTACCATTGTTTCCCATAATAATATTATTGACAATACATATTCTGCAGGAATAAGCGATGCACATATTTGCATATGGTATGAAAATTATTGGAATGATTGGCACATTCCTTTACCTAAGCCTATCATAGGGGAGATTGGCATAATCTTTTCTATTCCATGGGTTCAATTTGACTGGCATCCATTAATGCAACCATATGAATGGTGGAAGGAATAAATCCATTTCCTGCTCCTGTTCCCTCCGCTGCCATGCAGAAATAAGGCGGTATGCTATCAAGCCTTCCTTTTCATTTTATTTTCTCAGTAGCAGGAAGCAAGCATTTATTGATAGAAAGGCATAAAAAGTATGGAGCTTTATTCTAACATGGGCATTGAGGTAGAAATCAAAGACATAAAGCAACATTTAGCAGAAATTTCCAAGAAATTAGATGAGTTATTGTATGAAAGAGAAATCATCTCGCTAATGAAATTATCAGAAAAATCTCTATCAGAGTTTTTGAGGAATGAACCGGACATTTACAAAATTGATGATTTAAAGGTAAGATATAAATGAAGGGAAAAATTGTTTTGATTCCATTTCCATTTACCGACTTGTCTTTTGCAAAGTTGAGACCTGCATTGGTAATCCATGAAGGAAAAAGAGATGTTGTTGTGGCTTTTATATCTTCGAGAATTCCGGATGAAATATATGAAGTGGATGTGGTGGTATCGTCCAAACATCCAGCCTTCAAAAGAACAGGTTTGAAAGTAGATTCTGTTATAAAACTTGATAAAATTGCAACAATATTGAAAGAACTAATTGTGGGAGAACTTGGGGAAATAGATGAAAATCTGCGAAAAGAAATAAATGAGAAATTAGCCAAAATTTTCAGAATTTGAATAATAACGCCAATGCTGTCAAGCCTTCCTTTCAATTTTTCTCGCAAGAATTCTGATTAGAATTATATCGACACCAAAAATATTAT
>CAZTWM010000208.1:0-1755 GCA_964617935.1 uncultured Thermoplasmatales archaeon
AATATACTGCTCTTCCATCTCACTATAGGTGTTTGATAGGGATAATCTTCAGTAATTATTATTTTCAATTTATGATTGTATTTATGGGCAACGCTTCCATCCTTCCATACAGGGCCTGGGGTATCTACCAGTGTTACATTTATTTCCAAAGGAAGTTTTTTTATTTCCGGGTCGGAGAGGGTAAAATGATGGCGAAGGGTTTTCTTGCACTCCTTTAATTCATTTTTTATCCTTTTTATTAACAAATCCCTGGGCAGAGGCATTTAACCCCCTTCCGGATCGGGTATCAATTCTATTATATCTCCCTCCTGAAGCATTGCTTCTTCCACAGTAAGTTCAGCCTGAAGAATCTTTTTTCCCAAACGAATAACATATGCTCCAGGATTTTTCTTCCAGTAATTGGCAGCCTCCTCTATTATTTCCTCAACGGTATTATCCTCCTCCACCTCCATACTTATTCTATTCCCCGTTTCTGCATCCTTGACGGTGATTTTCATTCCATCACCAATCGTAATACATTATTTATTTAAAAATTTTATAGGGCTTGCCTCAGAAATAAAAGTGAAAGATTTTTTAACAACCCCTGTTTATTATTATGCTTACAAAAATAAATGATATCGATGTGAAGAGGCTGGCGGGCATACGTGATATGGAAAGCAGGGATACATTCATAAGTGTATATCTTGACAGGGAAAATTTTGATAAAAAATTTATTGAGGAAAGAAGCAAAGCATGCATTTCCGCACTTCGGGATAAAATAATGAGGGAAAATTTTGAAAAGACAATGGAATGGGTGCATGATTCCATGGAGGATGTTGTATATGGAGAAAAGGGTTTAATTGTATTTGCCTCCTACATTAACAATTTTTTTGAGGAGTACAGGCTCTCCCTCCCTCTCAAAAATCTGCTGGTGGTGGATTCATCACCTTATATAAAACCCATTGCAGAACTTCTTGATGAATACGAGCCATATGGTTTGGTAATCCTTAACAGCCACAGGGCAAGGATATATGTTGTCTCCTCAGAAAAGACGGAAGAGAGGAGTATGTCAAAGGATATAATGAGCAAGCACCATAAAGGAGGGTGGTCGCAGGCGAGATTCCAGAGGATAAGAAAGGGAGCAATAGAGCATTTTTTGAAGGACGTGGCGGAGGCGATGGAAAAAATTTTTTCCTATGAAATAAAAGGGATTGTCATAGCAGGTCCTGGAGAGGCAAAGATATGGCTTGGAAATTATCTCTCCCATAATATAAAAGAAAAGATTATTGACACAATGGATGCTTCCTTTGAGGAAGAAGACATAATGGAAAGGGCTGAGGAGATGGTGGAAAAAGAGGAAAAAGAAGAGGAGGAAAGGGAGCTGGAGAAGCTCAAGAAGGAAGTTCTTAAAAATGGTCTTGCTGTTATTGGGATAAAGGAAACGATGAGGGATGTTAAAAATGGAATGGTTGAAACCCTGTTATTGAGCAAGGGATTAAAGATTAAGGGATGGAAATGCGAAAAATGCCAGGTGTTTGAGGTTGGAGAAAAAGAGAAATGCCCCTACTGCGGTGGAAGAACAACAGTTGTTGATGTGATGGAGGAAGTGGCAGAGGTGGCGGAGAAAATGGATACTGAAATTAAATTTATTGAAAACGATGCTTTCAAAAATATGGGTGGCATGGGTGGATTTTTGAGATATAAATAAAAAAAGAAGGAGATTACCGTATAACTGCCTTAAATATATGCATCAGCCAGATGGTTATTAAATCCCAT
>CAZTWM010000209.1:0-1744 GCA_964617935.1 uncultured Thermoplasmatales archaeon
AAATTTTCAGATTGCTACAGCCAAACGATCATTTTCCATAAATCTCTCTGTATACCTCAGACGATACAATCTCATCCTTTCTATCCAAAAATTTCTCGACTCTTTCCTTTGCCTTTATCGATTCCTGCATCAATTTTTCTGCTTTTTCTCCAGTGAGTCTGTTATCTGCAAGAAATCTATCTCTGTGGATGTTTGGAAAGACATTATATGTGCAGAATGGGATAAGTCGATTCCCTGCAAGATAATGAATACTGCATCTCTGAACTCTGTTGACATCATAGTTGTAATAATCCTGGAAATGCATCATTCCCAAGAAAAGAAAGCAGTGATGAAATCTACCCAGCGCCCTGTAATCGCCCCTTTCTATGACAGCCTCAAGTATTTCAGAAAGTTTGTCTCCACTTGGAAGTTCATCCTGGATTATATACTCCTTTAATTTCTCAGCCAGCGCTTTCCTCATGCTTCCATATTTTATGGCATCTGGCACGAGTTTTGCCCCAAAAAGAGCCTTTTTGAGGATACTCGATTGGATCTCTGATATCTCTCCTATGAATCTATCCACATCCACAAATTCGGTTATTGGTATGAGATTGTTATGCTCTCTATCAGCATAAACATAGGTGGCTATACCGCATTTTTCATTATTATAAAAATGTACATGGGGTTCTCTTCCAATTATATCTGCTAAAGCAGCAACTGTTGGCACAGGATACCATGCTTCCATGCCGAAGTTAAATGCCTTCCTCATCTCATCCACAATGTCTGACTGCACAACCCTGAGTTTATCTCTATCCCCTTTCTTTATATATCCAACAAGTGATATGGGCTGGAAATTAACGCCTCTTATTCCCTTCCCGTAATTCCTCATGGCAAATCTTGCCACTTCAGGCATTTCTTTAAGATTTAACTGGCTTACCGTGGGTACTAAAACAACGCTTTTTATTCCTCCCCTGTAATATGCTTCAAGGGCAAAGGGAGTCTCATAATGGTTTTTTGAATTACTCTTCGAATCAGCTCTCATTCCATCAAATGATGTGTAGATGGTTTTCAAACCTGCTTCCACCCATTTATTAACTCTGCTTATTGCCTCCTTAGGATTTTCAAAATAGTCTATTCCCAATGATACAGAATTGGTATTTAACTGGACATGGGCTGAGCCCATTTCCCTCATCATTTTTATCATTTCCGCCAAGTCATGCCGCATGGTGGGCTCCCCGCCAGTTATCTGAACGGGAGGAACATATCCATTGAAATTCCTTGCCACCTCCAGCCCTTCTCTTATTTCATCAATACTCGGCTCATAAACAAAGCCTGATTTTTCTTCATAGAAGAAGCAATACCAGCATCTCAAATCACATCTGTTGGTAACAACTATATTAAGAAGGGCTGTCGTATTTTTATGTTGTTTGCAGAGCCCACAACTTACCAAATCCCTGCCATGCTCTATGTTCGTATTTATCTTGGCTACATGATACTTTTCTGAGGGTTTATACTTCATTATCTTTTCCCAGTATTCCTTTGTTCCTATCCTTTCCATTGTGCCCGACTTCTTCAAAAGATATACAATGTCATCTTTTTCCACATACGCTGCCTCTATTGTTTCTGGAATACCTGTTTCTTTAAGGGCAATTTCGTCAACGCTTTTTGTGAATTCCAGTATTTTAAAACCATTCTCCTGAGCGATTTCTTCAACCAATCTCATGATGTCTCCGATTGCCTTTGGCATATTTATAATTTTCTCAAT
>CAZTWM010000210.1:0-1722 GCA_964617935.1 uncultured Thermoplasmatales archaeon
ATGGGAAAAGGTGACCTCTTTTTGAGACGGAAAAGTACCTTTCCAACCCGTTGTATCTCCATCACCCCAATCAATGAGGTAGCAAATATTGTCACCATCTGGATCATTCCCACATACAGAAAAGGAATAATTAGTGAATGTATCTCCTACAATAGGACCTTTTATAAGTGGTTTATCAGGTGGATTATTATATCCTCTAACAAAAGTGATTGGCAATTCTCCATCAATACCATCATACATGGAGGGATAAAGATAACCATTTGACCAGCGACCAGGCCATGAATATGTGTTTAGTACATAGTAAAAAGCCTCCTCTGCAGAAATCCATCCATCTCTATTAACATCACATTCTTCGTTTGCCCACGCTCCTCCTCGTTCGGGGCGTGTAAAGTGGCTAATAAAGTAGGTGTAACCATCCAAAGAAGATACATAATCTGATGATTTTTTCTCTGTAAGTGATGTTGATGGAGGCGGTGTTTCACTTCGCCCAACCATTATTATGCGGCCAGGTTCTCCCAAATACGTGTGGGCTTTATAAGAGAAACATGCAACAATCATTATTACTACGCGTCCTTCAAATCTGTCAAATTCCTTGTCTAGAGTGGTATAGGGAAGAATTGTATGATCATCATAAAGTCCCGTTTCCGAGCCATGTCCTGCTGATTGCCAAAGAGTAATATCATTTGAGTCTTCTTGAGATTCTATCCATCTTAATCCGTTTATAATGTTATCCCATATAGCTGTTTCTTCATAATCATACACTAAAATATGGTCTAATGGCCAGAGGTTTGGGTTACAACTGTACAGAATTTTTTGCAGATTTCTTGCATCTTCACGACAAGCATCAAAACCGAATCCCATTGCAATAGCCCATCTTTCAACGATGCCATCTCCACTACCATATATTTTGAATGCGAAATCCCTCTCTTTTTTATCATCACCTGTTGTTTTCAAAGTATTTATAATTTCCCCACAGGGATAAGGATCCCCCCACTTACCTTCCTCACTATAATACCACAAATAATAATCGTTATTCGAGCCTCCACTTGTATGGCACACAAGGTAATAGGTTTGATGATCATTAACGGAAATATCGGGAAAATCAAATATTATCCATTTTCCATCAACATCAATTTTTTCTGGAGACACTGAAGAGGAAGTTAAATCCTCCCTATTTATATCTTCCCGAATTGACAACACAACATTTCCAAGATTTTTATGACTCCCTTTACATCTGGAAAGAAAAATTTCAACTCGGGTTAATTTTTCACGAGATGGTTTAAAAGATTGAACGAGTTCTATGTCACCATACAATTTTTCAAATCCCCCACTGACATCCTCTTGTATTTGATCAATTTCTTCGTTTCCAGCATTAATCTGAAATGGTTGCTCATTGTTTTTAAAAGCATTGTTTTCCTCTATCCCAAAAAGTGTGGAAAAAATCATA
Source organism: uncultured Thermoplasmatales archaeon (assembly GCA_964617935.1). Classification (GTDB taxonomy): domain Archaea; phylum Thermoplasmatota; class E2; order UBA202; family JdFR-43; genus JAGGZK01. The sequence goes on from CAZTWM010000210.1 coordinate 1,448, forward strand.
ATCATGAAGATTATACCACATTTTATGTGTGTTTTCTTCATTTTTTATATATGGTGAAATATTATTTAAGTATTATCGAATTGTTGCTTTGTTGCATAACCGTTTCCTCTCTTACCCAAATTTTACTATGATTATGCAAATTCCTATTTTTTCCAAATAGGAATGCCTGTAATATCATAGTAAATCATTGCATTGTAGAAAATATACTTCAATTTTGCCTCGTGATACATATTTTCCTTCTTTGTGGCTCTCACAAATTCTCCAAATTTTCTCTT
>CAZTWM010000211.1:0-1706 GCA_964617935.1 uncultured Thermoplasmatales archaeon
TTTCCATTGCTATCCCAGTTTTCAAAAACAATGTTGCCATCCTCGTATTTATACAAATCAGCATAATAGAGATCGCTTATATAACTCGCCTCCCATCTCGAGTTATCATCTAAATGTGTGTAACGAACTGGAACATACCATTTACGAAGGCGTTGCCCTTTCATGGCGCCCACAAGAAGGACATATTTTACACCATATTTTTCCACAGCATCCTTTATGGCATATTTTATCTTCTCCGCCTCATCCCTACCATTATATTTTGAATATATCTCTTCCGTTGTAAGAAGCATTGTCTTTACTCCATGCCTTTCTTTATGTTCAATAAGCGGTTGCAGTGAATCAGAAAATGATGAGGGAGCAACTATCATCAAATCATATCCTTCTCCAAAACTCATGCTTCCCCTTTCATACTCCACCTTCAATTCCATATTCTTTGCATATTCTATTATGTTCTCGGCAGGATAGTATCTCACAGGATGTATTTCAATGGTGAGAAAGATAACATGCTGCCCGTCATATAATCCAACGCCTATGTTATACCTGAACCAGTTCTCTGGATACGGCTGGCTTGAAGAATAAATTCTTTCATCCTCTTTCCTCACCAGATTTTTCATGCTGCTTCCCAGAGGAATGGCACCTATGGAAGGTAAAATTTTCTTTCCCACCTTCATCATTTCTGTCTCAGAAGGCTGACATTCAATGCTTTTTATTTTGCTTCCCGCAGGAAATGTGTATGTTTTGATTATTACAGGCAGAGACGGCGCGCCAGCCCCCTTGGTATAATGGGAGGCATCTTTCATTATGATGTAGGAATATTCTCTTCCTTCCACAAGAGAAAGGGGATAAAGAGGGATATTCTCCTTTATTAGATGGGTTTTCACGCCATTTATCGATGCAATACTTCCAAAACTTCCTCCAATCCCACTAAACAGCATCACTCCCAGCACCATAATAGTAACCAGCATTTTTCCCTTCATTTTAATCCCATTGAATTATGTCATTCCATCACTTAAAATTTTCGTAGTCCTTCAATATTTTAACGTTCTTTCCAAACCTGCAGAAAATCAATAGCCACCTATTTTTAATGATGGGTCTCCAAACAAAACCCATTCCTGCACCGTCTTGCAGTTAACAAGATTTATTGTATATGGTCTATCTCCAGTCCATTTCGATGTCCAGTCAATGGGAAATTGGTTAAGATAATCGGCAAGATTTGTCCCCCATGTTTCTCCAAGCATATCCTTCCCCTGTTTGTTATAGACTTCAAAGAAATGGGGTTCAAGCCATCCATCAAAGTACTGTATGCAATCCGGAATTCCATCTGGAATGCTGTCAGGCACCTCACCACTATCTCCGTCTCCAATAGCTCCATAACCTAAGTCAGTATTTCCCATTGTTGCTATGCTTCCTCCATTTGGATTTCTGGTGAAGAGCCATCCCCAGCATTCAGGTATTGCATATTCTGAGAAATAGGTCCATATTCCATCGGTGAAAATGCGGAAAATGCTGGTATCAAAGCGACAATTAAGGCAACCACCAACAACAAGAACCGGCAGTTTTTTCCCATTATTCAGTTTCCTTATATTTTTCAAATCAAAGTCAATCCATTTATGGAAACGATTATGGGGATGCGTTCCCCATGATGCAGGACTTCCATGACCGCTGAAATAGACAAAGCCCTCTCCTTTGGAAAGTTCCTTTTCAGC
>CAZTWM010000212.1:0-1702 GCA_964617935.1 uncultured Thermoplasmatales archaeon
TCCGAAAAGCACACCCATAGAGGTGGAATATCTGCATTACAAAGTTTACATAGAAGATGAGTTTGTTGGGGAGGGGAGCAAGCCGCAATTTCGAATAGAAAAGGGCGTGAGCAACCACACCTTCTCCCTCACCTTCAGTGCTCTAAATCTCACAGCATCCACAAAAAATCTTCTCCTTTATGGAAGTGTAAATGTGACGGTGAAGGGGGAAACAATAGTGCCTGCAAAATTTCTGGGCATTTTTACATGGAAGTATATCAAAATTCCCTACACCATACATGACCGCATATCCATCTCACTTTGATTTGAGCATTTCCATAATAAGGCAGGCGCTGAAGAAGATGCCTGCTGGCGAGCATATACTCAAGCATCCCAACTGGTTCAAATGGAAGGTGCCTGCTGGCTATGCATATGAGAGGGTGGAGAGTAGTAAAGGAGAGTATGGCTACATGGTGGTGAGTGATGGTGGTAAAAAGCCCGTAAGGATTCATGTGAGGGGACCAAGTTATACCCATGGCATAAATGTGGCTGAGACAATATTGAAGGGGGCTAACATTGCAGATGTGAGCCAGATATTATTCAGCCTGGACATATGTCCCCCGGATATAGAGAGGTGAAAAGATGAGTGTGTTAAAACCGCTGAAGGCATGGAAGCATCTGGTGAAGAAACCACATACAATAAGATATCCATATCAGGAGCATATGGATATGGAGGGCAAAAAATTGCCCATGGATGACTACAGAGGATTTCATTCCAATGATTTGGAGAAATGCATAGGATGTAAGATGTGTGGCATGATATGCATGAATGATGCCATCACCTATGAGGAAATTCCAGAACTTGAAACAGAAAAGGGGAAGAAGATAAGACCGATCATAGATTATGGAAGATGCTGCTACTGCGGGCTATGCACGGAGGTATGTCCAACTGGTTCTCTCAAACTAACACCAAATTTCAAACTGATTGACATAGACAGAGAAAAATTTAGATTCATACCCACGCAACTCAATGTTAAAAGAGAGGATTATGCGTTAGAGGAAGATGCTGTCCTCTTTTCAAAGGAAGAATATGAAGAAAAGGTGAAGAAAAACAGATGAAATGGATTGCAGCAATTCTTGCCTTCTCTTTTCTTTTAATTCCTCTGGTAGAGGCATCCATCCATGATGAATCATATATCGAAATAATAAAGCCAAGAAATGGCATTTACCTGTTTGATAAGAAAATATTCCAATTGTGGGGCAGGTGGTGATAGGAGGAATTAGTGTAGAGGCAATAGCATCGGAAAATGGAGATAGGGTGGAGTTCATGGTGCCTCCAAAGGCGGGATGCAGACCCGTGGCGATATTCAACGCATCTTTCCCTCCATTCTCTTTTTACTGGAATTTCTCCTTCGATGGCTTGAAGGATAGAGGATTTGTTGCTTTAAAGGCAAGAGGGTATGAGAATGGGGAATACATGGCTGAAGATGATATATTCCTTATGAGAATTGTTGTGTGGGGGTAACATATTATAGGATAAAAAAGTTTAAATAAGGATATTGTATATATTTTAGGATAAGTGATATACATGAAAGATAATAAAGATATTAAAGATGGAGGAAGAGAGAAAATAGAGGATTGGGAGGAGGAATTAAAAAATGTTAAAGTTCCTGAATGGTTGCTCCAGTATATCAAAAGTCAGCAAAAACCAGATGAAACTATA
>CAZTWM010000213.1:0-1650 GCA_964617935.1 uncultured Thermoplasmatales archaeon
AAGAATCTCGCCCGTTTTATATATGCACTGGGCATACCCAATGTGGGAGAACATACAGCCCGCCTTCTTGCTGATAGATTCAGGAGTATAGATGCCCTGATGAATGCCAGCATGGAAGAACTGATGACTATAAAGGAAATAGGTCCCGAAACGGCAAAAAGCATAGTGGACTTCTTTGCAGAGGAGAGAAACAGGGAAGAAATAGAGGAGTTGAAAAAGTTAGGGTTAAAAATGGAGTATGAGAGAAGGGGAGGAAAACTTGCTGGCTTAACATTTGTTTTCACAGGCTCACTGAAGGATTTTACCAGGGAAGAGGCAAAGGAAAAGGTGGAGGAGGAGGGAGGGAAAGTTGCCAGTACAGTAAGCAGAAATGTTGATTATGTGGTGGTGGGAGAAAAACCAGGAAGTAAATATGAAAAGGCAAAGGAATTGGGTATAAAAATTGTAAATGAAGAAGAGTTCAAAAAATTGCTTGGAGAGGGGAGGAGGAAAGAGGTTATCTTACCCTTAGATGAATTTGTTGAAAAGAAATAAAGGAAGATGGTGGAGTTACTGGGAAATAATTTTCTTTGTTGAAAAGCAAAACACAGGATGAAAATGCATGATGACATTTCGTTATTTACTCGACATCTAATGTATAGAAAAATATTTAAGTTAAATTTATTTTACTTTTATAAAAAAAATTTGATGGTGTAAGGATGAGTAAAAAAATATGGATTGCAGGAATTGTTGTATGTCTGGCGGTGGTAATGCTCACCTATTATTTCGAGGTAAAACAAGAAAAAAATTTGGTGGAAAATGAGAATACAGCAACGAATGCCACCGAAAATTCTTTGATAAATGTCACTCTCTACATCAATTTTAACAGCACCACCATATGGAATTATAACCTTTCCCTAGAACAAAAAAACGCCACCGTTTTTAATGCCCTTCTCATAGCAGCCCATGATGGAGGATGGAATGTGGATTATACATACTATGAACAGTATGACAGCTATTTCATAAATTCAATTGATGGCAAGGGAGGAAATGGAAAATACTGGATTTATTATGTGAATGGAGAGATGGGAGAGGTTGGAGCCGATAAAAAAATATTGCATGAAGGTGATGAGGTTGAATGGAGACTCGAATAATTCAGTTAAAGATTTAAAGGGCATCCATATATTGAATTCCATGAAGAGGAAGATTCTGCTTTCCCTGGCACTCATTCTTGCAGGCGTTATAGCCCGTTTATGGCTCTATAACATAATGCCCTCCACACCCCATATATACATTACTCTCGCGGGCATAAAGCAGCCAATGTTTATGATGGATGTATTTTTTGTGGTCGCAGCCATATCATTGGTGGCAGGAAGATATCTTGGCAACTACTTCACATTCATCATTCCAATGGCAATAATGGTGATAAGTGATGTAATAATAGGGAATACAGCCATATTTCTCTTCACATGGTCCGGCTTTGCCATGATGGCAGCCATAGGATATACAAGCAGGGGTCATGGCTTTACAAATTTCTTTGGCAGGAGTATTTTCGCTGTGATTACATATGATATATGGACAAACTTCGGTAGCTGGTTAGGATGGTACAACCATGATTTGAATGGACTGCTATTATGCTACACCCTCGCCATTCCCTTCATGCTCTGGCAT
>CAZTWM010000214.1:0-1649 GCA_964617935.1 uncultured Thermoplasmatales archaeon
CCTCGATACCCTTCTTTTCCAAGATTTCGTGAGCCCTTAAAGTCTCTGCCGTCATTGTTCCTGTTGCTATTATCGCAACATCCTTTCCCTTCCTTATTTCATATCCTCTGCCAATTTCAAAATGCCCGTGGCTTTCAAATATTATGGGGGCATCCTCTCTCCCTATCCTGACATAGAATGGTCCATCTGCTTCTGCTATTCTGAAAACCACATCTTCCATTTCTGTGGCATCCGCAGGGGCTATCACGCGCATGTTAGGCAATGCTCTCATTAAGGCAATGTCCTCCAGCATCTGATGGCTTGCTCCGTCCCCGCCCACTGAAATGCCGGAATGGGTTGCCACTATTTTTACATTCAACTCAGGATATGCTATTGATTGACGTATGGAATCATAACTTCTTCCTGTAGCAAAGACGGCAAAGGTGGAAGCGAAAACTATTTTTCCGCATGTTGCCAAGCCTGCGGCAACGTCCATCATGGTTGCCTCTGCAATCCCCATATCAAAAAATCTTTCTGGAAAGACGGTGCCAAACCTCTTAGTTTTTGTTGAAAGTGCCAGATCTGCATCCAAGACAACGACATTCTCATTTTTTTCTCCAAGAGAAATCAGTGCAGAGCTGTATGCATCCCTCAAATTTCTTCTCTTATCTGTCAGATGAGCATCAATCATTTAACTCACCCTCCGCCTGTTCCAGCTCGCTCATTGCCCTTATATACTGCTCCTCGCTCGGTGGCTTTCCATGAAATGATAAAGTGCCCTCCATGAAGGAAACGCCCTTTCCCTTCACCGTATTTGCTATTATAAGCGTGGGCTTCTCATTGTGCCTCACCTCGTGAAATGTGTGGAGTATTTCCTCAATGTCGTGCCCATCTATTTCCACCACATCCCATCCAAATGCCTGCCATCTCCATGCTAAAGGTTCGAGATGCATTATCTCCTCCGTGGGCCCATCAATCTGCAACTTGTTTCTGTCCAGAATGGCTATAAGATTATCAAGTTTGTAGTGAGAGGCGGCATTTGCTGCTTCCCATATGCTTCCTTCCTGTATTTCCCCGTCGCCAAGAATAACAAACACCCTGTAATCTCTTTTATCAAGCCTGGCAGCAAGTGCCATGCCAACGCCTGCCCCCAGTCCATGGCCTAAGGAGCCAGTGGACATGTCAACGCCTGGCACCTTCTTCATGCATGGATGGCCCTGCAAAAAATGCCCTATTTTTCTTAATTTTTTCAATTCCTCCACATCGAAATAGCCGGCGAGGGCTAAGGCGGCATATAAGGCGGGGGCTGCATGCCCCTTGGATAAAACCAGTCTATCCCTATCCTCCCATCCCGGATTTTTTGGATTGTGACGCATTTCATGGAAATAAAGGCATGCCAGTATGTCTGCCACTGATAAACTACCTCCAGGATGGCCAGAGCCTGCTCGGTAAACTGATTCTATAACCCACTTTCTTATCTGTAATGCTTTCCTTTTAATATCCTTTATAACTGCCTTGTCGTGCATTTTAATAATGAAATATGTGGGACTATTTATTAGTGATGGAGAGGAGGAGAAAGGATGACGAAACGATTGCAGTCATTGCGATAAAAAACCACGGAATAGGGAAATGGTAAGAAAAATTGGGCATGTTAAAATCCATATTCTCCC
>CAZTWM010000215.1:0-1638 GCA_964617935.1 uncultured Thermoplasmatales archaeon
CTTTCCATAACAAGGGCATTACCCAGCACAAACAGGCCAGCAACAAATAACACAACCATCCTTCTCATTTTACCTCCATTTCAATATCCTCTATCTTTATAAAAGTTTTAAGATGGAAACAGCATCTCCGAAAGTAAAAATTTTGGGATAAATATTTATAATCCATTTAATTATGAAAAATAGAGGTGAAATATTATGAGAAAAAACATTGCAATTGCTGCTTGTGTTTTTTTGGTGACAGCTACCATACCTGCCTTAGCCTTTTCAACAAACAAAAATGACTGGAACTGGTCCGTTGAAACCGTTGATTATGAAGGAAAAGTTGGGAGATATACTTCGCTGGTTCTTGATTCAAAAGGTTATCCCCACATAAGTTATTGCGACGTTGGAAATTATGATTTGAAATATGCATACTGGGATGGAAGCAAATGGATAAATGAAACTGTTGATTCAAAAGGTACAACGGGTGTTCCAACTGCACTGGTTCTTGACTCGCATGAGTATCCACATATAGCATACTGTGATTTTGGACGGGCGGACTTAGATTATGCATATTGGGATGGGGCAGAATGGAATATAACAAAAAAAGTGGATGATGATGCTCTTTCCCATCTTGCACTGGTTCTTGACTCGCATGAGTATCCACATATAGCATATGCAGGTTATCATGGCGGGCTTAAACATGCATACTGGGATGGAGAATGGAACATTGAAGTTGTTGACAACGATAGCCGTATAGGATGGTATAGCGTGGGCGCCCATTCAATATTTTTCCTGAACGGGCAACTGAACATTGTATATGCCTGTGGAAATGAATTGAGACATGCATATAAAGATGAGCAGGGATGGCATATTGAAACAATTACCACGGAAGGAAATGACATGGGATATCCATCCTCAGCGGTTGATTCCCATGGATACATACATATTGCATATCATGGATGGGAAAATTATGATTTGAAGCATGTTTACTGGGACGGAAGCAAATGGAATGTGGAAACTGTGGCATCTCAGGGCTACATAGGTGGCTCCTGCTCTCTTGCTCTGGATTCGCATGATTATCCTCACATAGCCTGTTATAGGACAGATAGCACACAGGAAAAGGACCGCGACCAGGAATACTTTTACTGGGATGGAAGTAAATGGAATGAGGTTGTTATTGATTCTGTTGGATATGTTGGAGGATGCTGTGATATTGCCATCGATCCCAATGACAATCCTGTAATAAGTTACTGTTACTGGCAGCATTTCGATTTAAAATGTGCGAGAAAAACGACAAACAATCCCCCAGAAAAGCCGGAGACACCGAAAGGTTTTAAGATTGGTAAAGTCGGGAAAAATTACACCTATTCCACCTCTTCATCAGACCCGGATGGTGAGCAAATCTACTACATGTTTGACTGGGGAGATGGAAAGGTGACAGGATGGCTTGGTCCATACAATAGCGGGGAAAAAGTAAAGCTAACCCATACATGGAAGAAAAATGGAACATATATTATTCGGGTGAAGGCGAAGGACATACATTATTCTGAAAGTCAATGGAGCAATCCATTGGTAGTGAGTATGCCAAAAACATTTTCTCTATGGGATTTAATAACCATCTGGCTGATGCATATATTTAAGGCAGTTATACGGTAA
>CAZTWM010000216.1:0-1608 GCA_964617935.1 uncultured Thermoplasmatales archaeon
AAAATGAAGAAGGCAATAATATTGGCAATAGGTGTGTTGTTAGTTTTGCCAGTAATGAGCATGGCATCAGCAAATGATGAACCAAATAATGACTTTGACCATGCCACATTACTGAAAGAATCTGCACACGGAAAGGTGAATTTTGATGATACAAAAGACATATACAAATTCTATGTGGCTGAAGGACTTGAAGTGAGACTGGAACTAAAGGCAAACAATGATGTGGATATGTATCTATACAACCCCGAGCACAAGGGCGTAGCATATTCATGCGGTGATTTTTATGAATTCATAGCACAGAAAATCGATACCACAGGATACTGGTATGCTGAGGTTGTATCAACAGGAGGAGAGGCTGATTATACAATAACGCTTAGCATACTGGATGACCAGCATGATGGAGGATATGATGGGGATGCAGGAGATAGAATACTCAAATCTGTTGCCATATTCCCCATGGAACCCGTTGATGATACACCCGGGAGGGGAAATACGGGAACACTTGAGCCAAGTGCTGGAGATAAGGAAGACTGGTATATGTTTTCAGTGTGTGAGGGGCAGACAATAGCCATAACCATAACTCCCACTTCTGACTATGACGTTGATTTGCTGGATGATACTGCCACAACAGTGGCAACATCAACCAATACAGGCACATCTCCAGAAACCATTTCCTATGTGGCTGACAAAACATCCACATATTACATGCGCATATATGCAAAGGATGATGCCCAGGATGGCACATATACCATGGATATAAATCTACAGGGACAAAATGATGGGGGGCAGGGTAAAGATGCTGGAAATACTGCTGATTCCGCCATGAAAATAACTCCTGGCACATATCCTGGTTTCCTTAGTTACTATGATCAAGTTGACTGGTATGAATTTGATGTTTCATCTGGAGAGGGAATAAGGATAAACATAGAATGCCCCATGATGACGGATTATAATCTCTGGCTTTACGACCCGGATGGAAACATGGTTGCATCCGCCACCTACTACTCGGATGACACTCTTGAATATCCTGCAGATGTGAGCGGAACCTGGAAATTAAAGGTGGACATGTTTCCTGGCTTTGATTCAAAATGGAATGAATATCCCATACCATATTACAAATATGGTTCAGGTGGCTATACTTTAACACTTGAAACAGGTGTGAGTGTTTCTCCACCCCATGTCATCCCACAGCCACAAATAACGCCCATAGCACAGACCTTTGTTGTTCAGAATGACAAGACAAGCAATAAGGATGAGTATGTTTACACTGCAGCCATTCCAGCAGCCAACTATCTGGAGAATGGCAACAGATATGTTTCACCCATTGTATATACAGGTGATGATACCATAACCAACTGGTTTGGAACTGTGGATGACACAACCCAGTATTTGCTGGATGACTGGAATGCATATCTTTCCAAAGCAGGAAAGACAGCAAAGATTTACAATCTTGAGAGCGACCCTGTTACTGCTGCCGCCAATTTAGCGACAAAGGCATGGAGCAGCAGTGACGAGGCTGTTGTGGTGGTGGATGGAAGCAGCGTGGAGGATACCGTCACGGAGGTGCTTTCCAAGGATGCAACATTGAACATCCAGAAAAAGGTGACA
>CAZTWM010000217.1:0-1599 GCA_964617935.1 uncultured Thermoplasmatales archaeon
AATAGAGACTGCTCTTTCTTGCATTAATGTGTGGCACAATCTATTAAACCTGGGGGCAGGTTTAATTCTGTCCCACAGCCGAAACTACTGAAAATTATTTATACACATAAAGAAGTAAGGAATATGATGGCGAAGGGGGCAACTGCCATTTTAATCTTCCTTACATTGACAGGAAGCAATTTTTTTGCTTTCGGAACAAATTCTGCTGATATAAATTTTGTTCCACAATATGAAGGGGAATGCAAACTTATTATGGCAGTGGGAAATGCCACTGCAGGCAACTACAATTTACTTCTGAAGGTTCGCGATCCTGCCCGCCCCGGTTTGCAGGTTCTCTGTTCAATTCCTTCAGGATATGAATACTATTATCACCATCCATGGCTGCCCTATAAAATGCATTTTGTGGTGAAGAAAGGTTTCATAGGAACAACAACGGTGGATGATACGCCGCCCAACATAATAAAGGCGGGCATGCTCATGAATGATGCTGGAATAGCCATTGGAGATGCTGACACCATCTCCTATTTAACCAATCCTTCTCCATATGCATGGGACGACTTTGACTGGATGAGATATGCCATGGAGAGCGCGGGCAGCATCGATGACGCAATAGAATTGCTTACTGAAGATGCTGTTTCAAAAATGCACGCATCATCTGTGGCGGAAAACTTTTTTGTTGTTACTCCAGATAAAGCAGCAATAGTGGAGGCAGATGCCTTCAATTATAGAATAAATGAGATTGAAAATGGAATGGAAATACAGAGCAATTATCCTGAGATGTTATGGAATATCCACCTCATTTATCCCATTTTCACCGCCTCTTCCTTCAACACAACCTTTACAGGATGGGTAAAGAAGGGAGATGTGATAAAACTTGGGGGGTTCATGGGAGTTGCCATCTCAGAGGTGTATTCAGACCACATAATGGCACATCTCTTTCCAATAGGAGTGAAAAAGAGAATTGATGCTGGAAGGGGAATGCAGATTGGAAACTTCTGGATTGAGATAAAGGAGATAGATGATAATAAAGCAAGGATATTCATGTGTTTCAATTACTATGAATGGGAGAAAAAAATCATGGGTTTTGTTGAAAATAAAACAGGAAACATTACACTGGCTGATATGATGATGCTTTCCCGCATTCATTCTAGTGATATAGAAGAGCTGCGAGGAATGTGCCAGGGTGGCTATGAAGTGGCAACGGTATATAAAATCATGAGACAATATCCCCGCTTTCTGAGTTCTCTTTGGTTCGCCCCCGACCAATGCTCATCCATTTTTGTTCCCGTCCATATATGCGATATGGACATATATGATGCCTATGAGAATGGAGAAGCGCATTCCATTGCCATGAAATTGCTGGAGAAATACGGGCATGGTGTTCTTACCCCAGTGTTTGAAGAGGTGGAGAAGGAATTCATAAATGAGACGGAGAAGGTGGAGGAGAAGGCAAGGCATCTTCTCATGGAGGGAAGGGTGGAGGAAGCCATTTATATGCTTACCCTGGCCGATATGGATATGCAGATGAAGGCAATAACAATGGAGAAGGCATGGCTGAATGCCAGTTATTTGAGCGATGAACTCTTCCCCCAAGTTTAT
>CAZTWM010000218.1:0-1567 GCA_964617935.1 uncultured Thermoplasmatales archaeon
TTCGATTTTATGCATATCCAAAAAATCCCATCTTCTTAAAAACTTTCCTCTTACGATTCAGCAATAAAATCATATCATGTTTCAGATTGCCCGGGACTTATTCCTTGTTATCTTTTTCTATAAATAATCTGAGAGCATCTATCAGACCATGTGCATAATTTATACATCCAAAGGAAGTATAAAAATCACCTTTATTAAAATAATATTCTGCATCCATATAATATCTGTATGCCATTTCCTTTATTTTCTCATTTTTAACTTTCTCATAATTTTTTTTGAATAAGTCCATATCCTTCTTGATTCTTTCCTCAATTCTCATATATTTCCACCTCCCCACCCATCTTCTTACATTTTCCAATTATTTTTTCCTTTAATCTCTGACTGGATTTTATCTGAATGAATGCAGAATCATTAATTATAATTTTTTTAACAACAGATTCTCTATTGAGCCATCTAAGAAATCCATTCATGTTATGGGCAGGTATTTTTAAAATCATCTCACATGCGGGAGGTAAAAATTCATAGATTTTTTCCACCAATGAGTCGATATTTGTCCCGTTAAGTGAGGATACAGGAATGCATGGGCATCCAAAAGTGGATTCCAAAAATTTTTTTCTTTCCTGTATTTCCTCTTCTTTCAATAAATCAATTTTGTTTAGTGCAATAATTATATTTGCTTTCTCTCTCAAGAAATAAATCTCTTTTAAGGAACTGGAAGTCTTCTCTTTCAATTCCCTCATATCATCTTTTCCATCCACAACCAGTATAACAATGTCTGCCAGAGAAATTTCCTCAAGTGTAGAATGAAAAGCATCTATCAACCAGTGTGGTAAGTCCTTTATAAATCCAACAGTATCTGTAACCAATATGGGCAAATCCTCTTTTATTTTTAATTTGCTGGTCTTGGTGGAGAGAGTTGAAAATAACCGTCCTTCCACCAACACTTCTTCATCTGTAAGAATATTCAGAAGAGAACTCTTTCCCGCGTTTGTATATCCTGCAAGAGAAACGAGGTAAAATCCCTTTTCCTTCCTCTCTTTCCTTCTTATTTCTCTCTCTTCTTCTATTTTTTTCAATTCCTCTCTGATTTTTTTTGTCTGTTTCTTCATCATTTCATAATAATCATCCACAACATATTCCCCCCCTGCAAGAAAACCCGGCTTTTCGCCCTCCTTTACTCTATGAAACAACTCTCTTACAAAGGGCTTTTCATATCTTAACCTTGCCAGACGAACCTGAAGCATTGCCTCCCTCTTTTTTGCCCTCTGGGCAAATATTTCCAAAATAATCCGTATCCGATCGTAAACTATGGCTCCCAGGTTTTTCTCAAGATTGAACCACTGTGAGGGTTTGAGAGCATCATTCACAAAAACCATATTTATGCCGTTTTCTTCCATATATTTCCTGACTTCCTCAATTTTTCCCTCGCCTAAATAAAAGGGAGTAGTATTTTTTCTTGTCTGGATGAATTCCTTTATTACACTATGCCCGAGGGAATTGATCAATTGCCTCAGTTCTTCCGTATCCTTTTTTGCTGAAAGCAGTACACCATCCACATTCCTAAATC
>CAZTWM010000219.1:0-1562 GCA_964617935.1 uncultured Thermoplasmatales archaeon
CTTAACCTGTTTTTTCGACACAGAAAAAAGGGTAGTTAAATAGTATCACTACCTTTCAACAAACTTTAAAACATCCTTTATGATAAAAGGGCAATGGAGAAAGAGGAAATTGAAAGGATTGCCAGAAAACATGCATTGCTGAATGCCATTAAATATGGGGGGAAGGCAAATCTTAAGGCAGTTATAGGAAAGGTTATGGGAGAGGCAGAGGGAAATGCCACCGAGATTGTTCCGATCGTTAGAGAGGTGGTGGAGGAAATTAATAAACTATCCATGGAGGACCAGGAGAAAGAGATGGAGAAACTGGGCATAAAGGTGGAGGAGAAGAAGGTGGGGAAGAGAAAACTTCCCCCGTTGCCCCATGCAAATAAAGGAGAAGTTATAACACGCTTTCCTCCAGAGCCCAATGGTTATCTCCATATAGGACATGCCAAGGCGGCATTTGTGGATTATGAGTACGCTCACATTTATGACGGCATTTTCATCCTTCGTTTCGATGACACAAATCCCATCAACGAAAGAAAGGAATTCTATGATGTGCAGAAGGAAGATTTGAAATGGCTTGGAATAGAGTGGGATAAGGAATACAGGACTTCCGATAATCTCCCAAAGCATTATGAACTTGCAAAACAGCTGCTGGAAGAAGGAAATGCCTATATCTGCACCTGCAGTGAGGAGGAAATAAGCAGGAACAGGAGGGAAATGAGGGAATGTGCGTGCAGGAACGAAAGCAAATTTTCATGGGATGAATTTATCAAAATGGAGGAAGGAAAGGCGGTAATGAGGTTAAAGGGTGACATGAAATCAAAAAACACTGCAATGCGCGACCCCGTTCTTTTCCGCATAATAGAGCATCCCCATCCAATCCACGGAAAACGCTTTCGTGTGTGGCCCACCTATGATTTTTACGGAGCCGTGGAGGATTCTTTATCTGGAGTGACGCATCCCTTCAGGAGCAAGGAATATGAGTTGAGGGATGAGGTGTATTTCTATCTCCTTGACCGCCTGGGATTGAGAAAGCCATATCTCATGGAATTTTCGCGTCTCGAAATAAAAGGGATGCCAGTCTCCAAGAGGAAAATAAAGCCCCTTATAGAAAAGGGAATGGTTATGGGATGGGACGACCCCCGTCTCCCTACATTGAGGGGACTGAGGAGGCGGGGGATATTGCCGGAGGCGATAAAAGAATTTGTTCTTTCTCAAGGTATATCCCGGGCGGAGTCAGTTGTTGTATTTGAAAATCTGGAGGCGGTGAATAGGAAAATGCTTGATGGGATTGCAAGGCGTTATTTTTTTGTTCCAGAGCCAGTAAAACTTGTTGTGGAAGATGGGGAAGAGAGGGAGGTGGCTTTGAAGTATCACCCCTCTGTTGATATGGGGATGAGGAAAGTCAGGGCGGGAAAGATTTTTTTCATTCCAGGTGGAGACGCCAGAAAATTGAAAGAAGGTGATATATTTCGTCTCAAGGATTTGTACAATGTGAGGATAAGGAGTATATCAAAGAAAGAGATAGAGGGCGAGTTTGCAGGAAAAGAATTGCTTCCTGGCATTGACAAAATTCA
>CAZTWM010000220.1:0-1548 GCA_964617935.1 uncultured Thermoplasmatales archaeon
CGATATTGTGGCAATAAAACTTCATATGGGAGAGCTGGGGAACATTGGCTACATTCGCCCAATTTTTGTCAGAAAGGTTGTGGATTTTGTGAAGGAAAAGGGAGGAAAACCTTTCCTTACAGATACAACAACCCTCTATGGAGGACATAGAGGAAATGCCATAGATTATCTTGAAAGTGCAGCCATAAATGGATTCAGCATTTCCTCCATGGGATGTCCTACTATAATAGCAGATGGACTTATTGGAAAAGATGAGGTGATGGTGGAATTCAACGGAGAGAAAATAGCCATGGCAAAAGCCATATATGAAGCAGATTCCATGATTGTTCTAAGCCATTTCAAGGGGCACGGGATGGCAGGTTTTGGGGGTGCAATAAAAAATCTTGGTATGGGATGCTGCAGTAAAGAGGGAAAGATATGGCAGCATGAGGTGAGTAAACCATTGCATGATGGGGAAAAATGTGTTCTCTGCTTGGAATGCATTAAATTCTGCCCTGCCGATGCAATCTATGAGGAGAATGGAAAAATAAAAATTGATTATGAAAAATGCAAGGGATGTGGAGCATGTACTGTGCTCTGCGAACAGGGATGCTTTTATCTTACTGAAGAAATGTGGAGGAATTTCCAGCAGAGAGTGGCAATGGCTGCGGCGGCGGTGATAGAAAGGTTTGGAAAAAAGATTGCCTTCATGAATTTTCTGATGGATATAACACCGAGATGTGACTGCTGCTCCTTTGCAGGAAAGCCACTGGTGAACGATATTGGCATTTTTGCATCAAAAGATGCAGTGGCAATAGCTAGAGCATGATATGGTATGCGAAGAATATGGAAAGGATATATTTTATGAATTCAATGGTGTAGACGGAAGAATACAAATTGAAGAAGGATGCTCAATGGGTATGGGAAAAGGAGAGTATATCATAAAGAACATTTAATGCTTTCCGCCCCCCATATTTATGAAAATTACATTTTCTTCTCTGGTTGCCTTATTCCCTGCATTATCATAGCTCACTACTTTTATAACATGAGATCCCAAGGAGAAATCATTCCAGAACCACTGGTAGGGCGGGGTAGAATCATTACCTCTATACTCTCCATCCACATAAAATCTTACCTCCTTTATCCCTGATGTAGTATCATAAACGTCTGCTTCTATGTTTATGCTCCCTATTATAATTGTAACATCAGAAGAGATGAGTTTTCTACCAAAAAGATACACGCCTCCAGAAGGAAATATTGTTATAACTGGAGATGAAGAATCAATTTTTATTTTTTTGATGATAAGATCTTCTCGATTTCCCGCATTGTCTGCTGCAAAATATTCTAAAATATGTATCCCATCATTCTCTATATTTATTTCCCCTTCGTATTCTTGATACTCTCCTCCATCCAAACGATAATACAATTTTTCAATCCCAGATACATTATCAGTTGCCTCAAGAGAGATAGAGACAGTTCCTTTATACCATTCATCACTAGAATTTGTTGAGGTTGTGAAAATTGTGTGAGGTGCAGAGGAATCAATTTTTATTTCGGAATAATGAATTT
>CAZTWM010000221.1:0-1527 GCA_964617935.1 uncultured Thermoplasmatales archaeon
GACATATGGAAATTATGGAAAAGAAATCAATTGGAATAAACTTTATATTGGATAAATAAAGGAGGTATTATTGAAAGACATAAATTATGGTTTTAGACAAAAGTAGAACTGATTGGTAGATAACTTGACTTTGTCATCATATTGTGGTAGACTTAGTATGAAGAAAAGATGTTAGCACTGTTTCTAATGCAGATTACAAGATATAGAAAATTATTTACTCTATATATTGGGGGCTATAACCACCTATTTTCAGCGATGGGTCTCCAAGCAGAACAAAACTTTGGATGGTGTGAAAGTGCCATCTTTCATATGGAATTTTGAAATGTTCTATGTAGCGGGAAACAGCATATCCCCAGCATTCTCCTAGGTATTGGTTCTCCTTTGCATATCCATCAAAAAGCCCCAGTTCCATATACCCATATCCTGATTCAACGCAATCTGGTTCATTTATTCCATCTCCATCCAAGTCGCCTCCTTCGCCTGGAGTGGCGACAGGAAAGGCAGTGTATCCAAAACTTGCTATACCTCCTCCATTATATTTGCGGGCAAACCACCAACTAAGCCCTTCGGGCGAAGGGATGGACCATGAGAAAACTGTCAAACTTATGTTAAACATGGCTGTGTGGCAACCTCCAAATATGGTGATTGGATATTCCTTATTAAAGAAGAAGGGCAAATCAAAAACCCATAGTCCGCGTTCTCTCCTATCAAAAACTCCTGGCTTGCATGTATTCCATCTTATGGGTCCGCCATGCCCATGCAAGAACATGAAGGCGCTGCCATTGCCCAAGGCTTTCCTTATATTTTTTGGATTGACCTTTATTTCACTAGCATAAACCTTTGCTGCCTCATATCCCGGCAAATATTCCATCGCTTTATCGCATACAATCTCACCTTCTATTCCCTCTGGCTCGAAGGTATCGCCACCAATCAAAACAATTTTTTTACTCGCGTGGCTGTTCTCATATTCAATGGTTTTCTCAACCATTGTTTTCAACTCCCACTCATTTCTGCATGCCCATCTTCCAAGATAGACATCTGGATATAAATCAATGCTATCCTTCAATTTCTCCATTTTTCTCCATTCGCAAAATATGTCATTTCCATCTGTATCCCATGATGAAAAGGAGTAGTTTGCATCATATATGTCGGCAAAATATAAATCACTTATATAGTGGTTTTCCACATATCCCGTTTCGGGCCATGTTACATAAACATATCTCACCGGCATGAGCCATTCTTCATGCAAGCCAGGTTTTCTTCCACCAACCAAAAGAACATATTTTATTCCCCATGTTTCAATAGCATCCTTTATGAAATACTTTATCTTTTCTGCATCATCTCTTCCCTGAACAGTGAAATACTTGCCTCCATATATCTCATTCAGCCCAACAATTACTGTTTTAACTCCATGACTTTCCTTATGCTCCTTCAATGGTTCCAAATCATTCATCCATTTGTCAGGGGCAATGATGAGCAAATCATATGTATCAACGTTGAATAAAGGTGAAGAAGGTGGTTCATAAC
>CAZTWM010000222.1:0-1518 GCA_964617935.1 uncultured Thermoplasmatales archaeon
TTTTTAGATATTACTTTCCGTAGAAAGAGAAGAATGGCAATGATTATGACTATGGCAATAAAGAAAAATTTGGTGATGGTGAAATAACTGGCAATTTTTGCCACATTGAGTAATTTATCTGGATACTCATTCAACATGGAGAAAATACATACGTTTTCTCCTATATCCATGAAACATGCAGTGAAGGGGATGAACTTTAGTATGGAATGTTCATCGATTTTTCCCATTTGGCGTTTTATTACATTCATAAAAAATATTGCATAGAAAAATGGATAGATGAAATCCATCATGTTGAGATATAAATACATCCTCCTCCCGCTTTCTCCCATGTTCCTTAGTATTTGATATGCTTCTGATGGAGAATACCCGAATATGTGGGCATCAAGAATCATTACACCATAGGTTTTATTTATGTACCACCCCATGCCCATCATCAGGCATGTGAAAAGGAAGAAAATTGTTAGGAACAATATCCACAATTTTCTGGGAATCATTTTTTCTTTACCCATCCTCGATAAAGAATTCATCAATTTTTTCTTCATTATCCTCAGCAACTCTGTAGCCCAACTGGAAATTTTTATTTATGGTAGAAATGCTGAAATCGAGCATATTGAAAGCGAAAGAGCCTGTAACCAGATGGAAATCTCCTCTCTTTTTTCTTAGCAACTCTTCCATATCCTCCTGCTTGCTGTGGAGGAGGGTATGAAACAATGCCAGAACATAATCCATGCCTGTGTCAATTTTGTGATATCCGGGCTTACCAAAAGGGGAGAGAGCCATTATTTTTGAATTTTTATTCAATTTGAGGGCAGCCCTGACTGGAAAACCCTCGCATACCCCACCATCCACATAGTAGTATGTCTCTCCTCCCCTGCAATATTCCACTGGTTTGAAAACTCCAGGGACAGCAATGGAGGCGGATAATGCAATATCCAAATCCATGGCTGGTTCTCCACTCCCATTAATATATTCTCTTTCTCCATGGATAAGATTTGTTACAACACATTCATATTTTGGTTTTGTGAAGGTATCCCAATTAATATTGTATTTGTTCAGAACTCCCTTTATCCTTTTTCTTACCCTCTCTATATCAACCAAGCCCCATCCTGTAAGCAGACTTATAGCCTTTAGGATTGGCTTGCCACGAACCAGTTTCCAGGGTTTTTGTTTTATCAATTCGTCTTTGATTTCTTTTCCATTTAACAATCTCCCATTCTTTCTAGCCGCCATAAAACATCCAAATAAGGCGCCACCACTTGTCCCTACTATATAATCTGGAATATACCTTTCATCAACGCCATTATTTCCATAAATTTTTTCATGAATGAACTGCCATATGCCAAGATATGTTGTGGTGTGCGCTCCTCCACCAGACAGCACCAATATTTTTACTCTCTTTTTCCCCATATTATGCCTCCAATTTTAAACAAAATTATATGCCCTTTATATAGTTAATTCAAATGACAGTATTTCCGCAAGTTAGCTAAAAATCATTGTTAGCATAGCTTGTTTGGCTAA
>CAZTWM010000223.1:0-1515 GCA_964617935.1 uncultured Thermoplasmatales archaeon
TTATTTCAAACATAGGGCATCATTGGTGAATTGCGGAAAAGTATTTAACAATTTCTTTAAAACCAGCTTCCTAAATAAGAAAAAAGGTAAAATTTGCAAATTTAAATTACCAAATTTATTTTCCATGGTGTAGTTTTAGTATAGCATCCTCTGCGGCTTTGAGCGTTGCCGGTGCCGTTGGCGGCGGAGTCAGTAGGGGATGAGTTCCTATCTGGAGAGTCAGATACCTCGATGCAGTATATCCGCTTTCGATGGCAAAACCCACGAGATTGATCAGCTCTCCCACAGTATCTCCACCTGCAATTTGACCGCCCAAAAAGAATTCACCCTGTTTTGTGAAAAGAAGTTTTGCTTTTATTTTTCTTGTATCAGGAAGAGAGCCGGGATGTTTATCAACCACCTCACTCCTTCCAACAACATAGTCAAAGCCCTCTTCTATGGCCTGCCTTTCAATAAGCCCTGCAGCACCCATTGAGATATCCCCAATTTTGGTAACAAAAATCCCGATGGTACCCTTAAGTTGCTTGAAGGCTTTAATTTTATATAGATTTGAACCCGCAATTCTGGCCTCTGCTGTGGCCACAGAGGCAAGCATAACGGGTTTTATTTTCCTTGTGAAAAAGTCCCTCTTCTCTGCACAATCTCCGATTGCAAAAATATCTGGATGAGATGTTCGCATGTATTCATCAACCACGATTCCATTTTTGTTTACTTTCAGTCCCATTTTTTCCGCCAGTTCTATGTTTGGCTTGGCTCCTGCACTGACAATAATCATATCTCCATTTAATTTCTCTCCAGAGGATAGAACAACTCCATCTTCTCTTATTTCAACGACCTTAGAATTTGTGTGAATCTTCACCCCCAATCTGCTGAGTTCCTGTTCAGCCAATTCGCAGAACTCCTCATCAAATGAGATGGAAAGAATATGGGGAAGCATTTCGACTATAGTGACTCCTTTTCCCAATTTTCTTATCTCGTCCGCGAACTCTGCACCTATGAAACCACCGCCTATGATTATTACATCATTGCTTTCCTCAACTTTCTTCATTAACATTTTTAAGTAATCCGGGTCCTTCCTTACAAAAAATATATTATTTCCATCTATTCCTTTTATGGGTGGTTTTACGGGTTTTGAACCTGTGGCTAAAATGAGTTTTTCAAAATAAATCTCTCCATGATTTTTGCTCACTGCCAATTTATTATCAGGGTCAACACTTTCAATCTCATCAACCATTATCTCAATTCCATTATCCAAAAGGATGCCATCCGAAATTTTATCCTTGTCAACATCCTTCAGTGTCCCAAATATGTATGGAATACCGCAGGGCACAACCACATATTTTTCCTTTCTTACTATAAGAATCCTTTTTTCAGGGTAGTTCTGCCTTGCTGTAATGGCAGCCACTATGCCTGCTGGCCCCCCTCCAATTATCAATACATCTGTTTTCATTGTACCCTCCACAGAGTTATGAGAGCACCATATTTATTTTTTGTGGCCTTTTGAAACTCCAATGA
>CAZTWM010000224.1:0-1514 GCA_964617935.1 uncultured Thermoplasmatales archaeon
TTTTCTCGCCCTCTCCTTCACCTCTTCCGTAAAATTTCTTCCATGGGAATCAATTGTAACAGTGAGGGGACCAAACTCCTCCACCTCCATTACCCATAATGCTTCAGGCATTCCAAGTTCATCAAGCCAGAATACATCCTTTATTTTTTTAATGGCATTGGCTGCCAGAACCGCCGCCCCTCCCGTAAAGGCGGCATAAACTGCCTTGAATTCCCTGCACGCTCTGGCAGTTCTTTCTCCCATTCCTGCCTTGCCAATTATTATCCGTGTTCCAAATCTCTTTATGAAATCATATTCAAAGATGTCCATCCTGCTGCTTGTTGTGGGACCCGCCACCACCACATCCCATTCATTGTTTACTTTCCTCACTATAGGACCACAGTGATAGATGGCGACCTTTGAAAAGTCCAGGGGTAGTTCCTCACCAGCATCATATTTCTCTATCGCCATCTTATGTGCCTCATCTCTTGCCGTCACCACCGTGCCCGTAATGTAAAGCACATCTCCCGCCCTTATTTTCTCAATTTCCTCAGCCCCCACGGGCAAATTCAATCTATATTCCATATTTTTCCCTCCTTATCTATCCTCATACTTTTCCTCCTGTTAGCCCAGCATTGAACTGCTATCGCTACAGGCAGGGAAGCAGGATGGCGATGCGCCACCTCAATATGAACATCGAGCACAGTCGTTTTCCCTCCCAGCCCCATTGCCCCTATACCGGTGGAATTTATTGCATCCAGAAGTTCCTCTTCCATCCCTGCAATGATTTCATTCTCATGCCTCTCCCCTATTTTCCTTAACAATGCTTTCTTTGCCAGTTTCATGGCTATATCTGAGCCGCCGCCTATGCCAATGCCAACTGTAGTGGGAGGACATGGATTTCCTGCCGCCTCCACCATCCATTCAAGAACGAACTTTTTTATTCCTTTTATTCCCTCCCCAGGCTTCATCATTTTTAGAGTGGACATATTTTCAGAGCCACCTCCTTTTGGCATCGCCGTTATAATGCATTCATCCCCTTCCACTATTTCCCAGTTTATATAGGGAATGAATCTGCCAGTATTGTCACCACTGTTCTTTCCAGTCAATATGTCAACGGCATTGGGGCGAAGAGGCACTTCCTTGGTGGCTATCCTCACACCCTCCACTATTGCCTCTTCCAGAATGCCGATATATGGAAAATCCCTTCCCACCTTTACATAAAATGTGGGTGTTCCTGTATCCTGACACATTGGTTTTTTCTTTTCCCTGGCAAGTTCAACATTCTTCAGTATCGCCATGAGTTGTGTCTTTGCCACGCCCTCCTCCCTCTCCATTGCCTTTTTCAGAACATCCTCAACATCCTTTGGAAGGTCTATAACCGCCCTGCCAAGCAAATCAGCAATGGCTCTGGCTATTTTTTCCTTCATGAGAGTAATACATACATGATTTAAAAAGATAATAGTAAAAGGGGGAAAACGGAAGGACAGGCCGGAAAAAAAGCACCTACTTGGGAGGGGATGGGATGCCTTTTG
>CAZTWM010000225.1:0-1513 GCA_964617935.1 uncultured Thermoplasmatales archaeon
TCAAAAATAACCTTTATATAATCCCTTGCTATTGCCTTTTAGCAATATGGCATCTCAAGAAGTGTTGAAGGCAGTTGAAAAGGCATTGGGCGATGAGGGTAATAAAAAAAGGAAGTTTGTTCAGTCTGTTGACTTAGTTATAAATTTAAAGGATGTGGATTTGCAGAAACCCCAGAATAGGATAGATGAGGAAATAGAATTGCCAAAGGGAAGGGGCAAAGAGGCGAAGATAGGGGTATTTGCCAGTGGAGAACTTGCATTCAAGGCAAAGAATGTGGCAGACGTTGTCATAACCCCTGAGGAGATAAAGGAACTGGCTGAGGATAAGAAAAAGGCAAAGGAAGTGGCTGAATCATGCGACTTCTTCCTGGCTGAAGCGCCCTTAATGCCAACCATAGGTAGAAGCCTTGGTAGAGTTTTTGCCCCCCGCGGTAAAATGCCAAAGCCAATTCCCCCCGATGCGGATATAGCACCAATTGTTGAAAAATTGAAGAGGAGTGTGAAGGTGAGGAGTAAGGACAAGCCGACTTTTCACTGCCTTGTGGGCAGAGAGGATATGCCTCCTGAAGACATTGCAGAAAACCTTGAGGCAGTATTGCAGAGGGTGGAGAGCAAACTGGAGAGAGGAAGGATGAATATACGCTCCGCCTATGTGAAAACAACCATGGGCTCTTCTGTGAGGGTGATTTGATGCCTGCTCAGTGGAAGATAAAGGAAGTTGAGGAATTACGTCAAATAATGGGTTCACATTCCGTTGTGGGTATAGTTGGAATAAGAGGAATTCCAGCCCCCCAGATGCAGGAAATGAGGGCATTGCTGAGGGAGAAGGCAGTTTTACGGGTTTCCAAAAATTCACTCATAGAAAGAGCACTGGAAAATGGAAAGATGGGGTTGAAGGATTATATAGAGGGCGAGGTAGGTATAATAGCAGCCAACATGAACCCCTTCAAACTTTACAGGGAACTGGAGAAATTGAGGACAAAGGCACCTGCAAAGGGAGGAGAAGTGGCTCCAGAAGATATTGTCATAAAGAAGGGAGATACGCCCTTCAAACCAGGTCCAATAGTTGGAGATTTGCAGAAGGTGGGAATACCCGCAGCCATAGAAGGGGGCAAAGTGGTGATAAAAAAAGATGTTACCATCGTTAAAAAAGGAGAAAAAATTTCTCCAGACCTTGCCAAAATTCTTACACGCTTGGAAATTAAGCCCATAGAGATAGGATTGCAGGTATATGCATTATTTGAAGATGGAGTTATATTCACTCCAGATGTTCTTGCCGTTGACATGGATAAATTAATGGCGGATATGCGGAATGCAGCCAGCAGAGCATTCATACTGGCGGTGGAAATAGGCTATCCAACCAGGGAAACCATAGAGGCGATAATAGGAAAGGCATACAGGGATGCATACAACCTGGCTCTGGGGGCAAATATATATACAAAGGAGACAATAGAAGAATTTATAAGGAAGGCATATTTACATGCTAAAATATTGGATGAAAAAATAGGAGGTT